>CAUYTW010000111.1 GCA_963575715.1 Gammaproteobacteria bacterium
GCGTCCTCTGCTCCGCTTCGCTACGCAACCGGACGTGGGGGGTCGCTCGCCTTCCTGGCTCGCTTCAAGGTTGTTTCGGGCCTTCCTCTCCCTGCGTGAGTGCATATCGTTTATTTTTAAAAATATGCAATACGAGCACCAGGAAGAACGGGATAAAGAAGAGATCGATAAACGTGGCGGAAAGCATCCCTCCGGTAACGGCGGTGCCAATGGCCGTCATGGCACCCGCTCCGGCACCGGTCGCAATAGCGAGCGGTAGAACTCCAAAGAAAAAGGCTAATGAAGTCATAATCACTGGACGCAATCGCAACCTGGCTGCTTCCAGGGTGGCATCGATTAATTGCGCACCGTGCTCCATCCGCTCCAGGGCAAATTGAATGATCAGTATAGCGTTTTTGGTGGTCAGCCCGAGAGTGGTAATGAATCCAATTTGAAAATAGACATCATTGGGCAATCCACGTGACCAACTGGCAAGCGCCGCGCCGAACAGTCCCAAGGGTAACATCAAAAGATTAGTAAAGGGAATTGCCCAGCTTTCGTATAAAGCCGCAACGCACAAAAAGATAACGATCACGGAGAAAGCATATAAAATCGGCGCCTGGGAGCTGGCCATGCGTTCTTGATAAGAAAGTCCGGTCCAGTCAAAACCAATCCCTTCGGGTAATTTGGCGGCAATTTTTTCCATGGCGAGCATCGCGTCCCCGGAACTCCACCCAGGTCTGGCTTCACCCCAAATATTCGCAGACGGAAAGCTATTAAAACGTTCCAACCGTGGTGACCCCTGAAACCAATGTCCTGCGGCAAAAGCGGTAAATGGAGCCATGGTCCCCCCCCGATTGCGAACATAAAGTCGATCCAGATCATTGGGCAACATGCGATAGGGAACATCGCCTTGGATATATACCCGTTTGACTCGCCCACCCTGCATGAAATTATTGGCATAGGCACCACCGAAAATTGCGGCGATGGTGGTGTGGATGGATTCAATTGAAACGCCTAAAGTTCCCGCCTTTTCCCAGTCTACGTCGATTCGGTATTGCGGAACGTCGTCCAATCCATTGGGACGCACCCGAATCAGCCGTGGATCCTGGGCGGCCATACCAAGGAGTTGGTTACGCGCCGCCATTAACGCCTCGTGTCCCAAGCCACTCCGATCCTGTAATTGAAAATCAAATCCGCCTGCCTGTCCCAGTTCAAGAACCGCAGGTGGTGGGAACGCGAATACCCTAGCATTACGCAATGCCGAGAATTTTCCCATGGCGCGCCCCGCCAGCGCATTGACTTTCAAATCTGATCGGTTGCGCAGGTCCCAATCCTTGAGTTTAACAAACGCCATGCCGACGTTTTGTCCGGTTCCTGAAAAACTTCTTCCGGCAATCGTAAAACATGACGCCACCGCTTCCTGTTCATTGGTTAAAAAATGATTGCGAACCTGCGTCATGATATCTTCGGTTTGTTCCAGAGTCGAGCCACTCGGGAGCATTGCCTGGACAAACATGACGCCTTGATCTTCGTTGGGTAGGTAGGCGGTGGGCATTTTCCAAAAAAGATATCCCACTGCGGCCACGATTAAAAAATAAATAATAAGGTAGCGCGCTTTTCTAGAAAATGAATATTGGACCGCACGTGCATAGCGTTCCCTCATGCGAAAAAAGAAATCGTTAAACCATCTAAAAAAGGGACGCATGAAAAAAATCGCGTTATCCGCAGGTTGGTGGCCAGGTGGTACGGATTTAAGAAGTGAAGCGCAAAGAACAGGAGTCAGGATTAACGCTACCACAACCGAAAGCAACATTGCGGAAATTAGCGTGATAGAAAATTGGCGATAAATGACTCCGGTAGATCCGCCGAAGAATGCCATTGGCGCGAATACCGCCGAGAGTACCAGCCCAATTCCAATCAAGGCACCAGTGATTTCTTTCATCGATTCGCGGGTCGCTTCCTTGGGAGGTAGTCCATTTTCGGTCATGAGCCGTTCCACGTTTTCTACAACGACAATGGCGTCATCCACCAGAAGGCCAATGGCCAATACCATGGCGAACATCGTCAACATATTGATGGAAAATCCAAATAATCCGAGGATGGCAAAGGTTCCGAGAATTACCACAGGCACTGCCAAAGTAGGAATCAGCGTAGCACGAATATTTCCCAGAAATAGGTATATCACCAGAAAGACCAAGAAGACCGCCTCGAACAAAGTTTTCATCACCTCATGAATGGCCACTTTTACGAAAGGCGTGGTGTCATAGGGATAAATGACTTTCATTCCGGTAGGAAAGTATCTGGACAGCTCATTCATTTTTGCCTTAACGGCGTCCGCAGTATTCAGGGCATTCGCACCAGGGGCCTGCCGGACAGCCAAAGCGGCGGCAGGTTTTCCGTTAAATAGAATGTGCGTTCCATAGCGTTCAGTACCCAACTCGGTTCTTGCTACATCCCGCACGCGGACAATCGATCCATCGGAATTGGCGCGTAATGGAATGGCGGCAAATTCCTCGGGAGTTTTGAGCAGGCTTTGGACGATGATCGAGGCATTCAGGCGTTGTCCTTTTAGCGCCGGTGCTCCGCCGAATTGCCCTGCGGAAATTTCCACGTTGTAAGCCTGAACCCCGCGTAGTATATCCTCCACCGTTAATTGATAATCCGCCAGCTTATCCGGTTTCAACCAAATCCGCATTGCATATTGACCACCGAAAACTTCCACTTCACCAACTCCCGGGACACGCGCCAATACTTGTTGAACGCTTGATTGCGCGTAATCTGCCAAATCATAATCATCCGCGCTGGGATCGTCAGAGGTCAGTCCAACAATAATTAACCAATTTCTCGTCGATTTGCTAACTTTCACGCCTTGACGTTGCACTACGTCCGGCAAGCTCGCCATGGCAAGCTGGAGTTTATTTTGGACTTGCGCCCAGGCCAGATCTGGATCAGTTCCCGGCGCGAAGGTTAATTCTATTCTTCCAGCGCCGGATGCATCGCTGGTTGCCGACATGTATAATAGTTTGTCGAATCCAATTAATTTTTGTTCAATAATTTGAACCACGCTGTTTTCAATAGTCTCTGCTGAAGCTCCCGGATAAAAGGCATCAATCGCTATAGACGGTGGCGCAATCGGAGGATATTGAGAAATTGGTAAATGGTATATCGCTAACCCACCGGCAAGCATCATGATAATTGCAATCACCCAGGCGAAAACTGGCCGGTCCAGAAAAAAATTCGATAACATGCTATATTCCCCATCGGAGCGAAACAACCAATTTTTCCGATTCTTCAAAATTTTCTGATTAAAAAACTTAGGAATTGGTGATGATTAAAGATAAAGACTTGTCGCAAGATTGGCAGTATAATTCATCATTGTCCGCCGGGCGCATTTCATTGCTTCCCGAGCGTGTTTCTTCTCCGTGCGTTCCCATTCCACTTTGTGGATATACTTAAACGCCATGACCGCTCCCTATATTTTGGTAGTAGACGACGAACCCGATATTCGTGCTCTCGTTAAAGAAATTCTTGAAGACGAAGGATATGAGGTTTGCATCGCGGAAAATGGTGGTCAAGCGCGGGAACGGCGACGCGAGCGGCGACCAGATTTAGTGTTGCTCGATATTTGGATGCCGGATGTGGATGGAATCACCCTCCTGAAGGAATGGTCAAGTGAGGAGGGAGCAAGGATTCCCGTCATCATGATGTCCGGGCATGGTACGGTAGAGACCGCAGTCGAGGCGACCAGAAGCGGGGCTTACGATTTCCTGGAAAAACCTCTTTCTATGGCCAAGCTCCTCCTCACCGTGGAACGCGCACTGGAAAATGCCCGTCTTCAGCGCGAAAACCTGGGATTACGTCGTCGCGCTGCCACTATGGCCGATCCAATCGGGCGTAGTCCAGTAATGCTGCAACTACGGGAACAGGTCAAGCGGATCGCTGGTCACGATACTTCAGTGCTCATCAACGGCGAACCTGGCACTGGTAAGGAGGTCATTGCCCGCTATTTACACGCCAATAGCATGCGTCGGGCCAATTCTTTCGTCGATGTCGCGGTGGCTTCCATTGTGCGCGAAAACGCCGCCGTGGAGTTATTCGGTCTCGAAGAGGGAGAACGCATCCACTACGGACATCTTGAGCAAGCCCGTGGCGGAATTCTTTTTCTCAATGATATCGCTGATATGGATCTTGCTACCCAAGGGCGACTACTTTCAGCCCTGGAAAGTCGTTTCTTTCTGCGGGTAGGAGGTGCCGAACCCATCCAGGTTAATGTTCGGGTCGTGGCCTCCACCCACCATGACCTCGAAGAGGATGTCAACGAAGGACGTTTTCGTGAAGATCTTTATTACCACCTGAACGTGGTGCCAATCAGAGTACCTCCATTGCGCGAGCACTGCGAGGATGTTCCAGACCTGATTAGTTATTACCTCAACTTGTTCGTGAATCAGGAAGGACTCCCCTACCGTGGCTTTTCAGTGGCGATTCAAAATCGGCTGAGAAATCATTCCTGGCCTGGTAACGTGCGCGAACTCAAGAATCTGGTCCAGCGGTTACTCATTTTAGGATCAGGCCCTGAGGTTGAATTGGAAGAATTAGAACAGGCACTAGGTAGTCCACGACGGGTTATGCTTCCTGAACCCGATGAATCGAATTGGCTTGACTTGCCATTGCGCGACGCGCGCGATACGTTTGAAAAAGCTTATCTGGAGCACCATCTGCGGCTGTCGGGGGGCAATGTGGCGCGTCTAGCCAAGCAAACCGGAATGGAACGCACTCATCTTTATCGCAAGTTGCGAGCGCTAGGCATTGAGGTCAGAAACAAGGTTTAAACTCGACTTGATACATAAGCCAGAAAAAGTTCAAATAATTTTTTCAAATGTTATGCAGGTTAGGAGGCGCAAGCCGAGTTGCCCTTACAGGCTGACAGCCGGGAAAGACCGGCTCCTAATTCTGAAAACCGCCCGCTTTCCTCTCTGCCCGGCTAAAGCCGGGGTGGCTCTCTCGCCGGCATTTGGTGATTAATCAAAATAAATACCCGTCCACGCTTTCTCTACTCGTTTCTCCGAAACTGGAATTGCTGTTTTAATCTCCTGCGCGAACAGTGATATCCGCCATTCTTCCAGCATCCAACGCAATTCTTCCAATTTAGGATGATGAATATCTGCTCGCGTTCGCTCCAGAAAACGTGCCCACCAGGGAGCGATTTCCGCCAGACGTTCACGGTCGCGGGTGGGCTGATCTCGCATTTTTTCCAAGCGTAGCACCATCGCTTTTAGATAACGCGGATAATGACGCAGACGCGCGATGGGCGTAGTGGCGATAAAGCCAGGATAAATCAAGGAGTTCAGTTGACTACGCAGGTCTTCATAAGATTCACGGCGTGCGGGAACATCCTTGCAAATTTCAATAGTGACCTGATGATAATCGTCAAGAATCGCTGTGATCAGGCGTGAAATCTCCGCCGCTGTTGGTTCGAGACGGGCGCGGCCAGCGATAAGGCGAGCTTGAAAGGTCGCAGCGTCGCGGATGTCGGCATCGTCGGCGAGGAAAGCGGCGTCCAGGGCAGCGGTAAGAATTTCCTGTTTGAGGGCGAGTGCTCCGCCGTGCGGGGTGTAGGCCAGGTTGGTTGCGCGGCTGATGGCAAGATTGCGTTCCAGATGGCGGACTTGGGCAGGACTTGCCACGGCAAACAGGCGGCGCAATCCGGCGCGATGTGCCCGCGTTGCGCCCGCGACGGTGTCGAACAGGCGCAGGGCTATACGACCATTTTCTTCCTCAGCCAAGGCTGGATAGGCGAATATCGTCATACCCCTGCCGGGTAATTCTATTCGCTCCGGTAATGAACCGAAATCCCAGGTGATAATCGATTCGCGTTCATGGTGATTTTTAGCTAGTTCACGAAAAGACTGTTCCGCCTGTCCACCCAATATCGTGCGTAAATTGGTTAAATTACGATCCTCGGCGAGCACTTGGCGCTCATTGCTTAATATACGAAAGCCCATGCGTAAATGAATTGGTAGATCGTCAATGCGAAAAGCCGTGGCTGGAACCTCGACGCCGCTTACTCGTTGCAGAAAACGTGCGAGCGCGACGCACAAGGGAATCGCTTCACGGGTTTTTGGATCGGCAAAAGTTTCGTAAGCAGCGTGGACGTAATCCGGGACCGGAATAAAATTGACCCGTAAAGGCTTAGGCAGGGAACGCAACAGGAAAGTGAGTTTTTCCGCCAGCAGTCCAGGAACCAAATAATCGTGGTGATAATCCTGAATACGCGGTAGGAGTGCGATCGGAACTTCGAGAGTAACGCCATCATCCGCCGCGCCCGGCTCGAAACGATAAGTGAGCGCAAGATCGGTACCATCCACGGTAAGATGGTCGGGGAAACGTTCGGCGGTAATGCTCGTCCCTGCTTCGCGCATTAGGGTATCGCGGTCTAGGTATAGGAAACGAAGATTCTTGCGTTCCGCCTCGCGTCGCCAACTTTCAAAACCAGGATGGTCGTGGATTTCCTCGGGAATCCGTTCATCATAAAAACTGTGAATGATTTGCTCGTCTACCAGGACATCGCGCCGCCGCGATTTGTGTTCGAGATCCTCGATTTCTGCAATTAACGCTTGGTTGTGCTGGAAAAAGGGTGCCTTGGTAGCGTAATCGCCCTGGACCAAAGCACCACGGATAAATAATTCGCGGGCCACGACCGGATCAATCGGACCATAATCAATGCGGCGCTGGGTGACAATCGGTAAGCCATACAGTGTGACTTGTTCCATGGCCACTACTCGGCCCTGACGTTTTTCCCAATGCGGATCAGAATAATTACGGCGGATTAAATGCTGGGCGAGGGCTTCAATCCATTCAGGTTCAATGCGGGCTACTCCCCGCGCGTAAACTTTCGTGGTCTCGACAATTTCGGCAGCAATCAGCCAACGCGGCGTTTTTTTGAATAATCCCGAGCCGGGAAAAATACTGAATTGAATACCCCGCGCTCCAAGATAGTTTTTTTTATTTTCCTTCTTTTCTTTTTCTTTCTCCTTGTCGCCTTTTTCTTGATTTTGGAATTGCAGCATCCCGACCCGCGATAATAAACCGGTCAGCAAGGCGCGATGCAAGGCTTCATAAGAAGCCGGCGTCGCATTGAGGGTGAATTTTAATTCCGTGGCGATGTCGGCGAGCTGGGAACGTAGATCCGCCCATTCCTGCATGCGGTTATAGGAAAGAAACTGATCATGACAGAAACGGCGCAGGGCATTTTTAGCCGGTTGATCTACCTGAGCCTTGGCATAAAAATTCCAGAGCTTGAGCCAGGCGACAAAATCAGAATGTTCGTCATGAAAACGCCGATGCTTTTCATCGGCATTGTCACGCGCCTGCAACGGACGCTCGCGCGGGTCTTGAATCGCCAAGGCCGCCGCGATGGTCAGCACTTCTTCCAGCGCGTTCTCCTTGGAAGCGGCGAGCACCATTCGCCCGAGACGCGGGTCTACCGGCAGACGGGCGAGCTGATGGCCGAGGTCGGTAAGCGCTCGTGCGGCGTCAAGGGCCTGAAGTTCCTGAAGAGTTTGATAGCCCTCGGTAATTGAACGCGGCTGGGGCGGCTCAATGAATGGGAAATCCTCCGGCTCGCCTAGCCCGAGATCCTTCATGCGCAGGATTACGGCGGCGAGGGAACTGCGTTTAATCTCGGGGTCGGTATAGGCGGAGCGGTCGCGGTAATCAGCTTCGCTGTAAAGGCGCACGCAGACGCCGGGGCCGACCCGCCCGCAGCGGCCTTTGCGCTGATCGGCGCTGGCGCGGGAAATCGGCTCGATACGCAAGCGGCTGACTTGCGAGCGTGGGCTGTAACGATTAATGCGTGCGAATCCAGTATCGATGACGGTGCGCACGCCCGGAATGGTCAGCGAGGTCTCGGCGACGTTGGTGGCGAGCACGATCTGCAGCAGTCCGCTTCGTTGAAAGACCCGCGCCTGTTCCGTCGCCGACAGCCGCGCATGAAGCGGCAAAATCAAAACCTGATCCAGGGCGCGTTTGGAGATCGCCGCCGCTGTCTCGCGGATGTCACGTTCGCCGGAGAGAAATACCAGCACGTCGCCCTTGCGCTCGACTGCGAGAATTTCCGCGACCGCATCAGCGACCAATTCCGGCAAATCAGCATCTTCTTCCTCAATCGGCGGACGGTAGCGCACTTCCACCGGATAGGTCCGGCCCTCGACCTGGATCACTGGTGCGCCGTTGAAATAGGCAGCGAAGCGTTCGGTGTCAAGGGTCGCGGAGCTGACAATCACCTTCAATTCCGGGCGACGCGGCAGCAGGCGTTTTAGATAGCCGAGCAGAAAATCAATGTTGAGAGTGCGCTCGTGAGCCTCGTCGATGATGAGTGTGTCATAACCGTGAAGACCACGGTCGGTCTGAGTCTCGGCGAGGAGGATGCCGTCGGTCATGAATTTGATATAGGCCGACGGGCTGATTTTCTCAGAAAAACGTACTTTATAGCCGACCGCCGCGCCGACCTCGCCATTCAGTTCGCGTGCGACCCGTGCCGCGACACTGGTCGCAGCGATGCGGCGTGGCTGGGTACAGCCGATCAGCCCAACCACGCCCCGCCCCAACTCCAGGCAGATCTTGGGAAGCTGGGTGGTCTTGCCGGAGCCGGTCTCGCCCGCGACGATGATCACTTGGTGGGCATTCAACGCGGCAGCGATGTCGGCGCGGCGCGCACTAACCGGCAATTCTTCGGAATAGGCAGGTTGTGGACGTTGCGCTTCTCGCGTGGCACGGCGCTCAATGGATGCCTGAATTTCGATTTCCAGGTACGCGAGGTCACTAGCGATGTCTTGGCCCTTACGTGCGGCCTGGCGCACTTGCTCCAAGCGCCGCGAAAGGCGGCGGCGGTCGGTAAGCATTCCATCCTGGAGGGAGCGAGAGAGATTTTGGATTATAGAGGGCATTAGCAGGGGTGTGATGATGAGGCTCACGCATAGTATCTGATTTATTTAGAACAATATCTTCGCTAAATTTGATGGATGTTAGGAGTTACGCAGTTGAATTTGTAACTCTATACAGGATTGAGTTTTTTTCTGTCATTCTGCGCGGAGGTCGCGTTAGCGACCGGAGTCGCAGAATCTAGAACAAACCGAGAAACAACCATGATCGACTATGAGAAACTTCAAAAATCTCTCGAACATCTGGAGCGGCAGTTTGCCAACTATCAGATGTCACAGGATCGCCCAGAACTCACGGATCTGGACCGCGAGGCTATTGCTGAATCCGTCATCCAACGTTTCAAGACTTGCTACGACACCTTGTGGAAAGACCTTAAACGCTACCTCATCGAAGAAACCGGATTGTCGGATATTCCAAATAGCCCCAAGCCCATTCTCAAGTTAGCGGGTCAAAATGATCTCTTTGCCTCCCCGGTCGAGCAGTGGTTGAAGTATGCCGACGCCCGCACCGGCACCGCGCATGATTACAGCGGAGAAAAGGCGGCGGAAGCATTGCTGATCGTCAAAGACTTTATTGATGATGCCATCGGGCTTTATCAAACAATGACGGGAACGACTTGGGAATGACGACCGCCATCGACATCACGACGGAGCAACGAAAAATACTGCTTGCGTTCCTGCGACAATTCATCCCCGGCGTTGTCGTGTGGGCCTATGGCTCGCGGGTGAAATGGACAGCACGGATTAATTCTGACCTTGATCTCGTGGTGTTCGCTACTCCTGCCCAACGTTCCTTGGTTTCTGAACTCAAAGACGCTCTGGCGGAAAGCAATCTTCCTTTCCTTGTTGACCTCCACATTTGGGACGACGTGCCCGAACGTTTTCACGAGATTATTCGCAAGGAATATGTCGTGCTTCAGGAGGTAGAGGAGAAATCAGGGGGCTGGGTTATGGCGGGTGATTTGTGGATAAAAACTACGATTGGTGAGCAAGCCACGCTTCAGCGAGGTATCGATATTACAAAGGCAGAACAGCGCGATGGTAAAGTGCCCGTTGTTTCATCTGGGGGTATATCAAGTTATCATGATACAGCAGCGGTAAATGGTCCTGGAGTTATTCTTGGAAGAAAAGGAGTTGTCGGAAGTGTTTTCTTTGTTAATGAAGACTACTGGCCACATGATACAAGCCTTTGGGTAAAGGATTTTCACAGAAATTATCCTCGTTTCGTCTATTATTTCTTCAAATCTGTTGCTCCGCAAATTGCTAAGATGGATGTTGGGTCTGCGAATCCAACACTAAATCGCAATCATGTTCATCCGCTACCGATCATTTGGCCCCCCCTCCCCACCCAAAAAGCCATCGCGCATATTCTTGGCACGCTGGATGACAAGATCGAATTAAACCGGCGCATGAATGCAACGTTGGAGGCAATGGCGCGAGCAATTTTCAAGTCGTGGTTCGTGGATTTCGATCCGGTGCGCGCCAAAATGGACGGGCGTGTGCCTTTTGGAATGGATGAGGAAACGGCGACGTTGTTTCCCGATGGTTTTCAGGATTCGGAGTTGGGGTTGATTCCGAGGGGGTGGGGGGTAAAAATGATTAGAGATATTGGGAATATTATCTGCGGAAAAACACCACCAACCAAAATTTCAAAATACTACGGAGATGATATTCAATTCATTACCATTCCTGACATGCACGGAAATATTTTTGTTATAGAGACAGCTCGAAAATTATCTTATGCTGGAGCGAATTTACAGGATAATAAAACTATCCCTCCTGAAAGCATATGTGTTAGTTGTATTGCGACACCCGGATTGGTGATAATTACCTCGGAAAATTCACAGACTAACCAACAAATAAATTCTATTGTTCCTTACGCAAAGGATGAGACGTATTTTTGGTATTGGGTCATGACCGGTCTTGGCACTGAAATTGCCGCTAATGGAAGTGGCGGGTCGGTGTTAATAAACCTTAGTAAAGGTAGATTTGAAACACTTCAAGTCATTCAACCGCCGCACTCCCTCATTTGCGCTTACCACACCGCAGTGCGCCCGTTGTTTGAAACCATCCTCGCGAACACCCACCAATCCCGCACCCTCGCCACCCTACGCGATACGTTGCTGCCGAAATTATTGAGCGGTGAATTGAGCGTGGCGGCTATGGAATCAAAAATTGATATTGCTAATTAAACCATGCCAAAACTTTACGAATACTTTGGGCTGATTGTGATGTTCTATGCCAATGAACATGAACCGGTACATGTGCATGGCAAATGCCAAGGCCGAGAATGTCGCGCTGAAATTATCATGCAAAATGGTGTTGTCGTTGAAATTCGCTACAGTCCTGTTTCTGGACGACTCCCGCTGACTCCCCACGAAATGCGTAATTTTGAAGAAATTGTCAGCGTTCGTGCGGAAGAAATTATTACAAAATGGATCGACTTTTTCGTTTTGAATAAACCTGTCAAACCGGAACATATTACTCAGAGGCTCAAATGATTCCTGCCATTATTAATATTATCAGCGCCGAACATATAAAGGACTACCGTATTCGTTTAGGTTTTGACGATAGCACGGAGCAAATCGTCGATTTTCAGCCTTTTCTATCACATGCCCGCCATCCCGATATTCGGGCTTGGCTTGATCCGGCACGGTTTATGACGTTTCGTCTCGAATATGGCGAATTAGTTTGGGGCGATTATGCGCTTTGTTTTCCAATCGCTGACTTGTATCGCAACCAAATTGAGCCACATGTTTTGCTTAAAACAGCGGCTTGAGCATGGCGAGCAACAAAAAATAAAATCCCATGCGCGACACGCTGCTGCCGAAATTATTGAGCGGGGAATTGAGCGTGGCTTCTTTTTTATCCCCAAATTACAAAGAGGACAAAGAGGATTAAAAATGTACAAAACAATTGCCTTGTTTAACCATAAGGGAGGAGTCAGCAAGACGACCACGACATTCCATCTTGGTTGGATGCTGGCGGAAAAAGGATACCGGGTCGTGATGATTGATACTGATCCACAGTGCAATCTTAGTGGTTTAGTGATTGATTACGATTCATCAAAAGAATTTGATTCTTTTTATTCAGATCATCCTAATGCCAATATAAAAACGGCGTTGGCTCCGGCATTTGAGTCTCAGCCGAAACCTATTGAAACGATTGAATGCGTTGAAGCAACAGGTAGGTCTGGACTTTTTCTTGTTCCCGGTCATGTGAATCTCAGCGAATATGAGGTCACGTTGGGAATAGCGCAAGAACTATCCGGATCCATTCAAGCATTAAAGAATTTACCTGGCGCATTTCATTTTTTTGTGCAACAAATGGCCACCGCGCAAAAAGCCGATTACGTTCTAATTGACATGAGTCCTAGCCTTGGAGCAATGAATCAAAATATTCTCATGACCAGCGATTACTTTTTAGTGCCTACAGCACCGGACTACTTCAGCGTCATGGCTATTGATTCACTTTCTAACATTTTACCAAAATGGATCGAATGGGCGAAGAAAGCAGCGAACGCTGAAGTTTTTAAGTCTGCAAATTATCCGTTTCCTGAATTTTCGCTCAAATTTCTCGGTACGGTCATTCAAAGATATCGCCCTCGACAATCAAAACCGACGGTAGGATTTCAGAAATGGATTGATCAAATAAACTCAGGAGTCGTAAGCAGATTAGCACCCGCATTAAAAAAGCATGGTGCCATATTGTCTTCAACCATTTACAAAGCAGCAAACGTAAATGAGAGCATGGGCTATTGTTTATCAGAAATTCCTGATTTTAATTCTTTAATCACAGCATCACAAAATCACCAAACACCCGTATTTGCTCTTACTGAGGATATGCTCGGTCATGTTGGGACTGTGTTAGATCAGGATATAAAAAAGCGTGATGAATTTAGAAATACATTTGATACCTTAGTTAATCGTATCATTACCCTTACAAACCATGAATAGCGCACTACAGCAGTTTCGTACTAATCTTTTGCGTGCCCGTGAATTGGGTACACTCGCGCTTGCAATGGCCAAAATTACCACGTCTGCAATCGATGTGAGTGATATGTGGCGTGCTCAAATTGTCTTAGGTGTGAGTGCTCTTGATTATTTAATTCATGAATTAACTCGAATAGGAATGATAGAGATATCGAAAGGATCCCGACTCAAGACCGATTCATTTTCAAAATTCAAGTTGCCATTGGATGCTATTGAGCATGGGTTTAATGGACAACCACATGAAATGTGGCTTGGAGAAACGGTTCGTGAGATGCACTCATCATTTAGCTTTCAACAGCCTGACAAAATTGCTGATGCTATTCGTTTAATTTCGCATGCCAAGTTATGGGATGAAGTCGGAAAAGAATTATCAATGCCTGCCAAAGAAGTAAAACTTCGCCTTGGATTGATTGTAGACCGCAGAAATAAAATTGCGCATGAATCTGATATGGATCCAACGAATCCTGGCTTTCGTTGGCCTATTAGTGAAACGATGGCAAATGATTCGCTTGATTTTATTGAACGAATCGCAGAAGCCATATGTAAGATAGTCATCTTATGCCCTTGAAGAAGCCACCCTGGGCTGGCTCTTATGATGCTCTTTTGCGAATGAATCCGCCGTGAAGGCAATGGAAGACGACAAGTTGAAAGTGATAGCGGCGGAACTCATCACCCAGGTGAGAAAGAGCGTAACTATTGACTGGACGCTGCGGGAAGGTGCGCGGGCAAAAATTCGGGTGATGGTAAAACGCATTCTGAATAAATACGGCTATCCGCCAGACCTTCAGGAAAAGGCAGCGCAAACCGTTCTTGCACAGGCGGAGTTACTTTGTGCAAATTGGACAAGTTAGCAATTAATATTGCTCTTGACGTAATGAAACGATAGGAAGCTAATCTCTACATCTTGCAGGATTAAAATTCAATGGCGAAAAATAAATTAAGCAAAAATAATAACGAAGGGTCTGCAAATCTCGGATTTGAGGCTAAACTTTGGCTCGCAGCCGATAAGCTCCGCAATAACATGGATGCGGCGGAATACAAACACGTTGTTCTCGGCCTTATCTTCCTGAAATACATCTCGGATACTTTCGAGGAACACCGCGCAACGCTAATTGCCGGTCAGGGTGAGTATGAAGGTGCAAATCCAGAAGACCCGGACGAATACAGAGCCGAGAATGTCTTTTGGGTGCCGACGGTTGCCCGCTGGCCTCACCTCCAAGCTAACGCCAAGCAGCCAACTATTGGCAAGCTCGTTGATGACGCCATGGTTGCCATTGAGAGCGACAACCCGCGACTCAAAGGGGTTCTGCCCAAAGACTACGCCCGCCCTGGCTTGGACAAGCAGCGTCTTGGCGAACTCATTGATTTGATTGCAACGATTGTCCTGACCGCCGCCAATGAAGGCGAGAAGACCCACCGCTCAGTCGATCTCCTTGGTCGTGTGTATGAGTATTTCCTAACCCGTTTTGCCAGCGCCGAGGGCAAAAACGGCGGCCAGTTCTACACGCCGTCCTGTGTCGTGCGCTGCCTGGTCGAGATGCTCGGCCCCTACAAAGGCCGTATCTACGACCCCTGCTGTGGCTCGGGCGGCATGTTTGTTCAGTCGGAAAAGTTCGTGGAGGCCCACGGGGGCAAAATCGGCGATATCGCTATTTATGGCCAAGAAAGTAACTCCACCACTCGCCGCCTGGCCATTATGAATCTGGCCATTCGTGGCATTGAGGCCGACTTCGGCCCCGAACACGCCGATACCTTCCGCCACGATCTTCATCCCGATCTGCGCGCCGATTATGTCCTTGCCAATCCTCCTTTCAACGACTCCGACTGGTTCCGCAAGGACGACGATGTACGCTGGCAATTCGGTGTTCCGCCCAAGGGCAACGCCAACTTCGCCTGGGTGCAGCACTTCATCCACCACCTTGCGCCCGCAGGCATAGCCGGCTTCGTCCTTGCCAATGGCAGCATGTCCTCCAACCAGTCCGGTGAAGGCGACATCCGCAAAGCGCTCATTGAGGCCGATCTGGTCGATTGCATGGTCGCGCTCCCCGGCCAGCTTTTTTATTCCACGCAAATTCCCGTTTGTCTTTGGTTTGTAGCGAAGAACAAAACCGCCGACGCGAAACGCAATTTCCGTGACCGTCGTCAACAGACGCTATTCATCGATGCCCGCAAACTTGGCACATTAATGGATCGCGTCCATCGTGAATTGACCGACGCCGATCTGGAAAAAATCACCACCACTTATCATCATTGGCGCGGAGAACAAGTCGCGGGCCAATACTTGGATATTCCAGGCTTTTGTAAGTCCGCCACTACTGCTGAAATCGCCACGCATGGATTCGTCCTCACGCCGGGTCGTTATGTGGGCGCGGAAGAAATCGAAGATGACGGAGAACTCTTTGAAGAAAAAATGGCGCGGTTAGTGGCGGAGTTAACCGGACAATTTGCTGAATCCGCAAAATTGGAGAAACAAATTAAACAAAATTTTATGCAATTGGGATTCATTCAATCACAAATACCACAATCACAAATACCATGAACTTGAATACCGATCACCTCAAACGCTGTATTGATACCTTGCACTCGTCGCTTTTGTGTTATGAGCAGGCTGCATCGGACAGCATCCATCAGGAGATTTTCCGCAATGCTATTGTCAAGGGTTACGAATTAACGCAAGAAATCAGCTTCAAGCTTTTAAAGAAATCGCTACGTGATTACGGACATAGTGCAAAAAAATTGGATGCCACACCCATCAAGGAATTGTTACGCCTGGCTGCCACGCACGGATTCATGACGCTGGAGGAAGTCGAGCGCTGGTTCGTCTATCGTGATAATCGCAATAACACCGCCCATGACTACGGCGAAAACTTCGCCATGCAAACGTTACGCTTGATCCCTAATTTTATTAATGACGTAACGCGGCTCGAATCTCTATTGCGCCTCCGCTACAGCGCAGGAAATGACAATGGCTGAACGGGCGCTGGAACAATTAGATATGCAACCTCGGCATTTGGCGTTATTACGCGAATTGTTGCGTCAGCATCTGCCGCACACAGAAATATGGGCCTACGGCAGCCGTGTTAATGGCGACGGGCACGAAGCCAGCGATCTTGATTTGGTTGTACGTCATCCCGCCGACTTAAAACAGGAAACGCCCGCCTTGTGGGAAATGAAAGATATTTTGGTGGAAAGTAATCTGCCGATTCGTGTAGACCTAGTTGATTGGGCGCAGATTCCGGCTAGTTTTCATCGTGAGATTGAGCGGGCCTATGTGGTGGTGCAGCAGTAGGAGGAAGAATATGTATCAAGATTTGCTCCGTGATTTTATGAATAAGCAAAATTTAGGTGGTAAGGCGTGGGAACATGCTTTTATCATCGATCTTCTAAATAAATATCCTATTCAGGATTGCTCCATTCATTGTTTCCATTACCAACAGATGTTGGAATGCTTGTTTAAGCATATTTTAGAAACGAAAACCGAACTCACTCTTTATTCTAAAACGCACGATTTGAATAAATTGTTAGAGCAAGTCATTAGTTCGACTGCGTTCAAAACCGATAAATCTAAATATCGTGGCGATTTAATCGGTATTACCGTATGCGCTGCGGAATATAGATATAATTTTGATATCAATTGTAAAACGTATTTTGAAATGGTCAGCGTGTGTGATAATTTATTGAACGAGTTAATTATTTTTGAAAAATCATAATAGCAACATTATTGAGCAGGATAAGGTGGTGATTCAGAAATCAGGAAGGGGGCGTGGTATGGCGGCGAAGCTCTTGGAAACAACCGTTGGTGAAGTCTGCAAAATCTTCGATGGTCCTCACGCAACGCCAACGAGAATTGATTCTGGTCCCATATTTTTGGGGATAACTAGTCTGAACAAGGGACGTATTGATCTATCCACAAGTGACCATGTTTCAGAAGAGGACTTCGTAAAATGGACTCGTCGAGTGATACCGCAACCAGATGATGTCGTATTTTCTTATGAGACCAAGTTAGGTGAGGCCGCGATTATCCCAAAAGGTCTTCGATGCTGTCTTGGTCGGCGTATGGGGTTGATGCGACCAGACTCAAAAAAAATAGATAGCCGCTTTCTGCTCTACTACTACCTCGGTCCTGAATTTCAAGATGTGATTCGTGAACGCACAATCCATGGAAGTACGGTCGAGAGAATAGCTTTAATTGAGTTTCCAACGTTTCCACTAAGAATCCCCCCCCTCCCCATTCAAAAAGCCATCGCCCACATCCTCGGTACGCTGGACGACAAAATCGAATTAAACCGGCGAATGAATGCAACGCTGGAGGAAATGGCGCGGGCAATTTTCAAGTCGTGGTTCGTGGATTTCGATCCGGTACGCGCAAAAATGGACGGGCGGGTGCCTTTTGGAATGGATGAGGAAACGGCGGCGTTGTTTCCCGATGGTTTTCAGGATTCGGAGTTGGGGCAGATTCCGAGGGGGTGGAGGGTAACAACACTGGGCGCGTGTATTGGTTTTCGGAGTGGTTTCTCTTTCAAAAGTCAGGATTGGCAGGACTCGGGAGTTCCAGTCGTAAAAATTGGCTCGGTCAAGCCGGGCATCATCGACCTGACCCAAGTCAGTTACGTTTCAGAGGAAATTGCTCAACAAGCCGCACGCTATCGCTTGAGCACTGGCGATATGCTTATCGGAATGACGGGCTACGTGGGCGAAGTGGGTCTTGTTCCGCCATCGAACAATCCGCCTTTGCTGAATCAGCGAGTCGGTAAGTTCGTAATGGCAACACCGGGAACTGCATCCTTGGCATTTTGGTATTGCACGACCAGGCAACCTGAATTTAAGACATTCGTTGAAACGCACTCACATGGCACAGCTCAGGCGAACGTAAGCGGTGAATCCATCATGGAATTTCCGCTGGTAGTGCCGCATTCTGCAATTCTCGATGGATTCAACCGCAACTGTCAGCCGTTACTCAACCGCATTCTCGCCAACCACGGAGAATCCCACACCCTCGCCGCCCTGCGCGACACACTACTGCCGAAATTATTGAGCGGGGAATTGAGCGTGGCGGCTATGGAATCAAAAATGGGAACCAATGTATGAATCAAACCGATTTTGAGGCGCTGTTAAGCGATACGACAAAGTGTATAGTCAATGACATTACTTGGATGGATGACGAGGATCATTCACCAACATTGGAATTTAGGGTTGAAGTGAAATCAGATGCGGGGTATCCGATTTTCATTAAGGGTAGCTACAACACGCTTGCAAGCACATTAAGTTATACGCTGATTCATCGTGGCAGTGGTCGAATTTATGCATTGGATCTCGGCAAGGATCATCATAATCCAAGCTGTACTAATACGGGCGAAAAACACAAACATCGTTGGAATGAGCCAGTACGTGATAAAGAAGCCTATGTGCCGGATGATATTACCGCACCATTAAATGATCCCGTCGCGGTCTGGAAGCAATTCTGCGTAGAGGCCAGTATTCAACACAACGGCGTACTGTATCCGCCGCAACCTTACCAGATGATTATCTTATGAATCAATCATTTTGCGAAACAATTCGCCAAAACTTGGGCCTGTTATTTTCTTGTAATTGGGTAAATGGTTATATCCGAATTCGCACGCCATTTCTTTATCCAGATGGAGACGTGATCGATCTATTTGTACAAGAACAGGATGGATATATAACTATCACGGACTTAGGAGAAACGCTGCGGTGGTTGCGAAATCAAAGTATTGCGCCACGTCGATCTCCTAAACAGACACGGATTATTGAAGATATTTGTCTGACGCATGGTTTAGAATTTTTTCGTGGAATGCTTTTGGCGCGAGTCAAGCCCAATGATCATATTGCGGCGGTGCTGATGCGTATTGCCCAAGGGTCTCTGCGGGTAGCGGATATTTGGTTCACCATGCGGACACGGTCGCTAGAAAGTGTGACGGATGAAGTAGGCGTTTTTCTATTGGATAAAGGCGTGGCGTTTGAGCGTAACCAATCTTTGGTTGGGCGTTCTGGTAGAACGTGGCGTCCTGATTTTCATACGCGGATGTTAAAAAGTAGCTCGCTTGTTTATGTTTTGAGCACAGGTAGCCGGGCGGCTGCAAAAAATGTTACGGAGCATGTTTTAGCGTCATGGTATGACTTAAATAATTTTCGCATTGGTCCAGAAAGTTTACGTTTTATCTCGCTATTCGATGACACTATGGATGTATGGAGTGATAATGATTTTAATCTTTTGCAGGATCTCTCGGTAATTACGCGATGGTCACAACCCGACGAATTTATCGAATTATTGGCGGCTTAGGCCACCAAAGTTGCACGGCAACCCAATACCGGCTGGCATGGCGAGCAACAAAACAAAACTATAAAACCCCTGCTGCTGCCGATGCCGAAATTATTGAGCGGGGAATTGATGCCATGATTCTATTCTTAATCCTTATTCAAAAAGTGTAATAACTTTTGCCAACACTTCATCCATGATCGAACCAGGTAAGGTATCGACTTTGCGGGCATTACGGGCGGTCAAGTCGAGCACTCGGGGTTGATCACAGCGAACTACGCCGGTGGTTTTGACGCCGGTTAAGGGCACTGCGAATCCTAAGCGGCGCGCAAAATCACCCCCTTTGGTAATAGGTAGAATCACGGGTAGTTTAGTTACCTCGTTGAACTCAATCGGCGATATAACCAGCACGGGACGGCTACCGCTTTGTTCATGGCCAGCCGTCGGATCGAGCGACACCAGGTAAATTTCGCCACGCTTCATAATTCCCTACCTACTGCTGGTGCATCCACCCATTCCCGTTCCTCGGCAGGTTGCGGTTGCGAGTAGTCCGAGGCGGCCAGCAACTCAGCGAGCGTATAGCGTGGTCGTGGGCAAGGGTTGACCACCAGACAGCCGTGATCGATGGTCAATCCTACCGGTGCGTCAGCTTGCAAGCGCAGTTGATCGAGAAAAGCCGGTGGGACAGTCAGCATGACCGATCCGCCGACCTTGCGGAGGTGAGTTGTGTGCATTGATATATTTTTCGTAAGTTAAAATTATATAAAAGTATAATACTATATCTAAATTTTCAACCTTACATAAGGCAGAAAATATTCATGCCCTTAAACGAATCCACCCTTGAAGAAGCCACCCTGGAGTGGTTTTCAGAACTCGGCTATGCCATCGCCCACGGTCCGCACCTCGCCCCGGGCGAAACGGCGGCGGAGCGTGAATCATTCGGTGATGTTGTACTCGTGGAACGTTTACGTGCGGCCATCTGGCGATTGAACCCGGCCATTCCCGAAGAATCCCGGGAAGAGGCAGTGCGTAAAGTGTTACGGGTGGGAACACCGGCGCTAGTGCAAACGAACCGCGCCTTTCATCGGATGTTGCGCGACGGCGTGCCGGTGGAATATCCGCGCCCTAGTGGAGGTATTGCTGGAGATTATGCGCGACTGGTGGATTTTGACAATGTAAACGCGAACGACTGGCTAGTGGTGAATCAGTTTACGGTAATCGAAGGGCAACATAATCGGCGACCGGACATTGTAATTTTCGTCAATGGACTGCCGCTGGCTGTAATTGAGTTAAAGAATTCGGCAGATGAAAAAGCAACCCTCTGGAGCGCCTACACCCAATTTCAGACGTACAAAGCCGAAATTGCCGCGTTACTGCATTACAACGAATTGCTGGTGGTGTCGGACGGTGTACAAGCACGCATTGGCTCGCTCACAGCGAATCAGGAGTGGTTTAAGGTCTGGCGCACAATTGACGGTGAGGACGACGCGCCGAAAACGGCGTTGGAACTTGAAGTGCTAATACGCGGGGTGTTTGAGCGTCAGAGGTTTCTTGATCTGCTCCAACATTTTATCGTCTTCGAGGAAGACCCCGACTCGGGCACGCTGCACAAAATCATCGCGGGCTACCACCAATTCCACGCGGTGAATGCCGCAGTGGAAAAAACCGTCCGTGCGAGCGGCCAATCAGGTGATCGTCGTGCGGGGGTGGTCTGGCATACGCAGGGCAGCGGAAAAAGTTTTTCGATGCTTTTCTATGCGGCCAGAATTGCGCGCCATCCCCCAATGCAAAATCCAACATTAGTTATTTTGACCGACCGTAATGATTTGGACGATCAACTTTTCGGTCAATTCCAACGCTGTCATGACCTTCTCGGGCAAATGCCGGTGCAGGCCGCAAATCGAGGGAATCTCCGCGAATTGTTAGCCGTGGCCAGTGGCGGAGTAGTCTTTACCACAATCCAAAAGTTTCTCCCGGAGAAGGGCGAAAAAATGCACGGCCTGAGCGACCGCCGGAACATCATTGTGATTGCGGATGAGGCACACCGCAGCCAATACGATTTGATCGACGGCTTCGCCCGACATCTGCGCGACGCGCTGCCGAATGCGTCGTTCATTGGTTTTACCGGTACGCCCATCGAAAAGACCGACGCGAATACCCGGGCGGTGTTTGGCGATTACATCAGCATTTACGACATTCAGCGTGCCGTTGCCGACCAGGCCACGGTGCCGATCTATTACGAAAGTCGTATTTCAAAACTCAGCATGAATGCTGCCGAATTACCAAAGATTGACGCTGAATTCGAGGAGATTACCGAAGGAGAAGAGCTGACAAAAAAGGAAAAGCTCAAGACCAAATGGGCCGCGCTGGAGGCGTTAGTAGGTGATCAGAAACGTATCGCACTCATCGCCGATGATCTGGTAACGCACTTCGAGAAGCGTGTAGAGGCAATGGACGGGAAAGCGATGATTGTATGCATGAGTCGCCGTATCTGCATAGATCTCTACAAGGCCATCATCTCGTTACGTCCTAGCTGGGCCAGTGCCAAAGATGACGATATTGATACCGAGAAGAGTCAAGCCTGTGTAGTGAAAGTGGTGATGACCGGCGGCGCTGATGATGGTCCTGATTGGCAGCCACACATTCGCAACAAAGAAAAGCGCCGAAAACTGGCCAACCGTTTCAAGGATAGCCGCGATTCGTTTCGTATAGTGATCGTGCGCGATATGTGGCTGACTGGCTTTGACGCACCCTGCTTGCACACCATGTATGCCGACAAGCCGATGCAAGGTCACGGCCTCATGCAGGCAATCGCCCGTGTAAACCGCGTTTTTCGTGACAAGCCCGGCGGATTGGTCGTGGATTATCTGGGCCTCGCGAATCAACTCAAACAGGCGCTTGCGACTTACACCGAAAGCGGTGGAAAAGGGGATCCAACTTTCGACACGGCACAGGCCATCGCGGTGATGCTGGAAAAATACGGCATTGCCTGCGATCTGTTACACGGCTTCCACTGGGATAAATGGACTACAGGTAAACCAGCGGAACGTCTTGCCTTAATTCCTGCAGGGCAAGAGCACATCCTCGAACAAAAGGACGGCAAGAAACGCTTTGTGCAAGTCGTGACTGCACTCTCCCGTGCTTTCGCGCTCTGTGCCGCGAGCGACGAGGCCACGGAAATTCATGACGATGTGAGTTTCTTCCAAGCCCTTCAAGCCGCACTGAATAAACAAAGTGGTAGTAGCAAGCGGACACCTGAACAAATCGATGCCGCCATTCGCCAGCTTGTGTCTAAAGCCATCACCACGGAAGGCCAAGTGATCGATATCTTTACTGCCGCAGGATTACCAAAACCGGATATTTCCATTCTAAGCGATCAGTTCCTCGTTGAAGTGCGCGGAATGAAACATAAAAATGTTGCCGCCGAATTATTAGCGAAATTACTCAAAGATGAAATCAAAACACGCTCGAAATGCAATCTCGTACAAAGTCAACTTTTTTCCGAAAAACTCAAGAAAACTCTTAATACTTACCACAATCGCGCCATATCTTCGATTGAAGTTCTCGAAGAACTGATTACGCTGGCGAAGGAAATGGACACCGCAACGAAACGCGGCCAAGATCTCGGTTTAACCGATGACGAAATCGCATTTTATGATGCTCTTGCCGCGAATGAATCTGCTGTGAAGGCGATGGGAGACGACAAGTTGAAAGTGATAGCGGTGGAACTCATCACCCAGGTGAGAAAGAGCGTCACCATTGACTGGACATTACGAGAAGGTGCACGGGCAAAAATTCGAGTGATGGTAAAACGCATTCTGAATAAATACGGCTATCCGCCAGACCTTCAGGAAAAAGCAGTGCAAACCGTTCTTGCACAGGCGGAGTTACTTTGTGCAACTTGGACAAGTTAACAATAGGAGTTACGCAGTTGAAAAATAGCAAGTCATTCAGTGGTTTAGTGATTGATTACGATTCATCGAAAGAATTTGATTCTTTTTATTCAGATCATCCTAATGCCAATATAAAAACGGCGTTGGCTCCGGCATTTGAGTCTTAGCCGAAACCTATTGAAACGATTGAATGCGTTGAAGTAACAAGCAGGTCTGGACTTTTTCTTGTTCCCGGTCATGTGAATCTCAGCGAATATGAGATTACGTTGTGAATAGCGCAAGAACTATCTGGATCCATTTAAGCATTAAAGAATTTACCTGGCGCATTTTAATTTTTTTGTGCAACAAGTGGCCACCGCGCAAAAAGCCAACTACGTTCTAATTGCCAGTGCTTTCAACAGGTCGGTGCTGGACGCACTACCCCCGGTCTTCCCACCAAGTTAATTTGCACTGTATTCTTATGCCTGGCATGACATAAGCTAAAATTGAATGAACCCGTCAACGGGGTTCCATTATTAATAGAACGGACAATGCCGTCAGGAGCGTAAGAAATGTAATTACTAAAAGCAGTGGATTGAACAGTGTCGCCAGCATCCAATGGATCATGAACACGTAATATAGTCTCTCCTGCGCTTGCCTGTAATATGGCATCATTATTCAGGTCAACAAAAATCATCCAGCCCGTTTCCCAGCTATTCGTTCCGTCAGTCTGACAAACTTTTGTTGCAATTCCGCGTTGGAGAATGCACGCGACTACGCGCTGACCACGATTTACCGCTTCACTCCGTGCAAAATTGAGTGCAATTAGGAGATCGTTGGTATGTGTAACCTGACGATTGCTTTTAAGCAGGGCATTGAAGGATGGCATTCCCATCACCATCACTATCGCCATGATCGTTAGCATCACCATTACTTCAATTAAAGTAAAACCTATGTTTTTATTCATTTGGAAATTTTTATAGCTTCGTGAGATTATGCGGCTGTCTGGTAATTGGTGAAAAACGTCAACATGTCAACGAGATTAAAATCGTTTATCGATGTTATCGAGCATCACGTATTTGCGGCATGGAAACCACCGCTGTTACGCAATATGGGTTGATGAATGACGATCCTTTAACCCAAAAATAATTTCATTTGAGTCGCGTAAGCGAGTAGCTAACAGTTTGGCAATATTAAAATTAAGTTTGGCAGCCACATTCGGTAGATGGATTAAATGGTTTCCGTTGAGTTTAAGAATAGTGCAATGATTTAGGGCACGAATCGACGCTGAACGTGGCTTTTTTTCCACCAGTGCCATCTCCCCAAAGCTTTCTCCAGGAGAGAGTCGGGCAATTTCAACCGGATGCGTGGTGGATGCTCCCTTGATTACCTGTACTTCTCCGGAAATCAGGATATAAAGCGATTCGCCCAGGTCGCCTTCATAAAATATATAATCACCAGCGGAAAATAGCTCTTTTTCTATTACGGTCAGAATTTCTACAAGGTCGCCACGCTGAAAACCAGTAAATAAATGTACCTGAGAAAGAAGGCGGACAAGTAAGGCATCCACTCGCAAACGCTCGGTAGGTTCATTATCTAAATTCGTCATCCAGCATTTACGGCGCGGAAACTCCAACATATTAGGCGTGGAGAGGAAACGCCGTCCTCCTGTTAGTAGACTGTGGAATTAAATATTTCCGGTTTTTCCCGGTTGTTGCAGGAATTTGAAACAAAATAGCCAATTGAACATAAATTCAGACCATCCGTGCCGCAATTATCAATTCTAGCTGACCAATACGCAAGTTAATATTCTTTTTAATCCGTTCTTTTTCTGCGGCTAATTCTTCCTCTAATTCTTTAATTCGCGCATCAATGCGTGAACTCATATAAAAATCCACATTAGATAAACCAAGAATTTTACGCAATTCCTGAATGGCGGTGCGCGTCTCACCCGTTAAGTATAAATATTGCGCTACAGCCTCTCGGGACGCAGGAATATTTCCTGCTGCACCTTCGGCGCGAGCAAGGAGTTTATACCAAGATGGCTCAAGTAAGTGATCACGCATGAATCCTTGAAGCAGATCTCGGGCTTCTTGCGGACGGTCGGCCTGGAGCAGGGCTTGTGCCTCGTTTACAGTCACAGCCGGGTTGTTCGGGTAAAGGTGTTGAATCCGCCGGTATGTCGTCAAGGCATTGGCGGTATTACCGCTTGCAATTTCGATGTCTGCCCAAGCAAGGAGATATTCGATGCGTTCTGGATCGGCGGCGAGCAATCGCTCGACTTCAACACGCGCCGTTTCCGGTTGATGATTAGCGATTAGCGCCAGGGCATAAGCATAACGGGCGGCGGCAGCATTACGGTAGCTACCATTATTGAGGGCCTGTTTCATTTCTCGTAACTCTTGGGCTGGAGAGGTCAAAATTCGCACCTTGAGACGTGCCCGGATGAGATGATAAGCAAGCGAGTCTTGACGTTGACGGTAGGAAAATTGTTCTGTTCGATTACGGGCGTCGGCGATGCGTGACTCGGTGACCGGATGATCACGGAGAAATTCCGGAAGCGCGCCGAGGTCATAATAGCGCGAACTTTTGTGTAGCCGTTCAAAGAAGCCTACCATGGCGCGTGGATCGAACCCGGCCCGCTGGAGGGATTGAATACCTACTCGATCTGCCTCTTGTTCATTGCCGCGTAGAAAGTCAAGTTGAATTTGTGTAGTTCCAGCGGCTGCGGCTACGATTGCCGCCTCGCCTGCCTGACCATTTTGGCTCGCAATTACAATGGCAGCGAGCAAGGCGGCGATACTGGGAATGCTCATGTGTTCGGATATCTCTACCATGCGTGCGAGGTGATGTTGACTGACGTGTGACACTTCATGGGCAATGACCGCTGCCAGTTCACTTTCTGAGTCGGTTGCAAGGATCAGTCCGATATTAACCCCGATGTGGCCACCAGGGCCGGCAAAAGCGTTGATGGTTTGATCATTGACAACAAAAAAATCAAAATTTTGCGTTGGTATATCGCTGGCAGCGACAATTTGATAACCGAGTGATCGCAGGTAATCGTTCACGACGGGATCATCGACAAAGGTCAGTGAGCGGCGCAGGTCACGCATGAAGGCATCTCCCAGACGGCGTTCTTCCTCGGGAGAGAGGTAGAGACTCGCAGATTCTCCGATAGTGGGCAGACGCGGATCCGGCGAACTTGCGACCGTCGGTCCAAAAAAAATGATCATTACCAATGACGACAAAAAAAAGTGTTTCAAAGTAATGACTCCAGATAAATGGACATTATATTTCGTCGAAATAACGACGAGGTTATCGGTAGTGGGTCTCCCAGCCGGGCAGAGGCTGATAGGACGCGAGTCTATGGTAATATGTCCCTGTTCACTCGCAGCGAGCAGAACCTTGCGGTGTCAATCACCCCGCCCTAAAGGGCGAGGTTTCTCGGAGACACTGATGAATGTTCGATAACTACCCACTATGTTTCCATATCCCTAAAATTCAGGGATTCTTTTATTTAGGAGAATGACGATGGCGAATTACGATCAAGTGCTTGATGCTTCTGGCCTCAACTGCCCACTGCCAATTTTACGCGCTAAAAAGGCGCTTGCCGCCATGGAAAGTGGCAAGGTGTTACGGATTATTGCCACCGACCCTGGCTCGGTTAAAGATTTTGACTCTTTTGCCAAGCAAACCGGCAATCAACTGTTAGAATCCGGTGAAGAGGACGGCAAGTTCGTCTTCCTCATCAAGAAAGCCTAATCCCGTCCTATTTTTTTAAGGCTATCCTATGTCTCAGAAAAAGCTTGCCATTATCGCCACTAAGGGTACCCTCGACTGGGCCTACCCGCCCTTTATTCTGGCATCCACTGCGGCTGCCCTGGGGTACGACGTTCAGATTTTTTTCACCTTTTATGGATTGAAGCTCCTGCAAAAAAATTTGGATCTCCAAGTAAGCTCCCTAGGTAATCCTGGCATGCCCATGCCCATGCCGGTGCCGGTGCTCATCCAGGCCCTGCCTGGAATGCAACGCATGATGACCATGATGATGAAAAAGAAAATGAAGTCCAAGGGAGTGGCAAGCCTTGAGGAACTTCGTTCCTTGTGTGTCGAAGCGGAAGTCAAAATGATAGCTTGTCAGATGACGGTTGATCTTTTTGAGTTCAACCCCGCAGATTTTATTAGTGGTATTGAATTCGCTGGTGCTGCGGCGTTTTTTGAATTCGCCGGAGAATCGGACATCTGTTTGTATATTTGAGAGTTTTATCCTGGCTCTCAGCTTGATGGCACTCAAGACAGGATGTATTATCTGGTGGCGATTCATTGCTGTGTCTCATCGCAGCGAGCCAAGGAAGGCAAGCGACACCGATGATACAAGTCATTAAGTAGCAAAGCAGGGCGTTCGGAGGCAGACTCTAGTCTTATAGAATGTGCTTAAATATGCCGATATGTGTGTTAGGAATAATTGTTTATCATGGAAACACGGATAAGTTATCCGTAGCGCGAAGGTTTCGCGTACCATCGAGTACGACCACATTGGATCGCAAAGTCGTTCTGTCCAAGGATGATCAACAGAATAGCTTTTACGGTAATCCGGGTTCCAATGCTCAGTAAATACACGATGTTGCTGGCAAATAGGCCAGCCTCCGGTTGAGACTGCCCAACCAGGACTCCAGTTGCAAGTCTTTTATACTTATCAACGGAGAGCGAATTATCTTTAATGAGCGTGAACACTTATGCGCACATTTTATGAAGCAGGCAGATGTTGGTTATTCGCCTCGTCAATGCGTTGTGATTTGGCAGGCGTCGCTCTACCATTACTTTGGGGTAGGGTATGCGTTTCTATCAAGAAGAACCGGAAGAACAGATAAAACCCGCCAGGCATCATCGACGAAAAATAAGTCGCTACGGACGCGAGGGCCACGAATGTTATGCGCGTTGAGGACGATTGTCCCAAGCCCCGATAAGCCCCGGTTGTCAAGAACCCCACGGCTAAAGGCGAGTGGCTTGAGAAATCAAATTCATAAATTCGGACTTGACCAGCCTAAGTCGAAAGTATCGGACTACGTTTTTGGAGTCATGACACCTACGGATGCGTGCCAGTCAGCAGCTCTGTCGCTAATCGTTAAACATCTTTACCAGGGTTAAGGAAGTGCGGTCAGCCAAACAGAGCTGTTGAAAACATTGGTGAGGCAAACATAACTCGGCGCAAGTCGAGTTGCCCTTACAGGCTGGCAGCCGGGAAAGACCGACTTTTTTGACTGATGGTTTTTCTCGCTAAAACCGTCCCACCTTTCCTCTTCATGGCTAAACCCAGGGTTATCTCTAAGGATAATGATGATAACCGACTCAGCATTCGGGACAGACCCCAATATAAAAATTACCCTCCATCTCGTTAGCCAAATTTAATTTTTGGACATACAGAGGAAGGTAATTTTTTAGCTATACCACCGTTTTTAGTCGAAATTGAAATCTCGTCAGGCAAGAGTTAAATCATGGGTAATTCGTTGCGCGATGCGTTGACAAAAGCGGGAGTAGTTAGCACCGGTCAGGCAAAGACATCCGCCCAGCAAACAAAAAAACAGGTACGGCAAGAACTTCATGCGAAGCGCGCCGGGGTTGCCGTGGTGCCAAACGCTGTGGCCTTAGCCGCCGCCAAGGCACAAGAGGAAAAGCTCGTGCGGGATCGCGAGATGAATCGGGAACGAGAAGCCGCCGCAGCAGCCAAGGCGGCACGCGCCCAAGCGCGGCAGATATTGCGGGAACAGATGAAGAATGACGATTCTGCTGATCTAAAATTTAATTTTGTCGAAGGAAGTCATATTTGTCATCTTTACGTTACCGCGATTCAGCGGGAGGAACTATTACAAGGACGCCTCGTTATCGTTGCCTTGGGAGAGCGTCATTATTTGGTATCAAGGGATGTGGCGGACAAAGTCCGTGTGCTTGTTCATGATGTGTTCATATATCATCCACTTGCGGCAGGCAGTCAAACAAATTCTGCTGATGACCCCTACGCTGCTTACCAGATCCCCGATGATTTGATGTGGTAGTTAATTAGCAAACAATTTATCACCGGACGTCAAGAAGCTATCGACCTCATCAAGATCGATAGTTTTCCACGCCGAGGATCGATGATGACTTCGCTACGAGCGATAAACTCGAACGTTATGCGCGTGGAGGACGATAGCCACCAAGCGCCGGTTGTGACTCCACCATCGGAATGCAGGCACGCGAACCACACCAATGCGCAGAATGTCGTCCTGGAGGACGACCGACTTAGCATGCGGGGCGGACTTCAAAATAATGATAGTTCCATAACACCGAAAAAAATTTCGGCTGCCCCGGCGGTTCAGTCTGAACCACGAAATCCTCCAGTTAAACCTAGTCTTTTAGCGCCGATGGAATGCCGATCCGCAACGCCTTCTCCCCCTTCTGCGCCAGACACTAACTTTGAAACACAACTTCTAGTCTTGGGCGCTGGACCGGGGGGTTACACTGCGGCGTTTCGCGCCGCTGATCTGGGATTACGAGTTATGCTGGTGGAGCGCCATTCCACCCTCGGCGGTGTGTGCCTGAATGTTGGTTGTATCCCTTCCAAGACCTTGCTGCATGTCGCCAGGGTTATTGATGACGCCGCTGACCTAGCTACACATGGTGTGACCTTTACTCCCCCCACCCTTAATCTTGCTCAATTGCGAACTTGGAAAGAATCCGTAGTGGGCAAGCTTACCAAGGGGCTGGCGGGTTTGGCTAAACAGCGTAAAGTACAAATTATTGAAGGTATTGGGCGTTTTACCGATCCCCATCACCTAGAGGTGAACAGTCCTGCGGGGCGGTTCAAGATTGCTTTTCAACACGCCATCATCGCTACTGGCTCGAAAACGATACACCTGCCCGTTATTCCCCACGGTGATCCACGGGTTATCGACTCCACTGGCGCGCTTGCACTCCCTGATATCCCCGCCGAGCTATTGATCATCGGTGGGGGCATTATTGGGCTGGAAATGGCCAACGTGTACGCTGCCTTGGGATCTCGGGTCACGATTGTCGAGTTGACTTCAGGTCTCATTCCGGGCTGCGATCCCGATTTGACGCGCCTTCTGCAACGGCGCATCGTGACTCGCACTATCACGTTACATCTCAATACCAAGGTTACCCGGGTCGATAATAATTCCACAGGTCTCATCGTTCAGATGAATAAATCTAAAGAGACGTTTATTGGCCGTTTTGATCGGATTCTTGTCACCGTTGGTCGAGTGCCGAATAGTGATGCTCTCGACGTTGCGGCTGCCGGGGTGCGTTTGGATGAACGCGGATTCATTCCCGTTGATCGCCAACAACGGACCAATGTTTCTCATATTTATGCTATTGGCGATGTGGTTGGCCATCCCATGCTTGCACATAAGGCTTCGCATCAAGGCCGGGTAGCCGCCGAGGTGATCGCCGGCCATAAGCAGGCTTTCGAGGTGCGGGTGATTCCCGGCGTAGTCTATACTGATCCCGAGATCGCCTGGGCCGGCCTGACTGAAACTGAAGCCAAGCAAAAAGGAATTCCTTACGAAAAAGGCGTGTTTCCCTGGGGAGCTTCGGGCCGCGCTTTGTCGCTAGGTCGTGATGAAGGGCTGACTAAGCTCCTTTTTGATCCTCTAACCGCACGCCTTCTGGGAGCGGGAATAGTTGGCCCCGGAGCAGGTGAATTGATTGCAGAAGTGGCGCTCGCCATTGAAATGGGGGCTGATGCTCATGATATTGCCCTCACAATTCATCCTCATCCATCCTTATCTGAAACCGTCGCCTTTTCGGCGGAGGCCTTTATGGGTACCCTGACGGATCTGTATTTACCTAAAAAACAGCAACGTCAATCACCAATATCTTAAAATCGGGAGCAAGCAATGCAAAAATATCAGCAGGATTTTATCGAATTATCCCTTGCGGTGGGAGCATTGCGATTCGGTGATTTTACCCTTAAATCCGGGCGACGTAGCCCGTATTTTTTTAATACCGGGTTATTTAGCAGCGGTGAAAGCGTCGCGCGTCTGGGAGCGTTTTACGCGAACGCCATTATTGCGAGCGGCGTGGAATTCGACATGTTGTTTGGATTTGCCTACAAGGGAATTCCCCTGGTAGTTGCGACCGGCATCGCTCTCGCCACCCAATACAAACGCAATGTACCAATTGCTTTTAACCGTAAAGAAGTAAAGGATCATGGCGAGGGAGGAACCATCGTCGGAGCGCCATTGAAAGGGCGGGTATTAATCCTGGACGATGTCATTTCTGCGGGAACTTCAATACGCGAATCGATGGGTCTGATTTATACCGTTGGCGCGGTAGGCGCGGGGGTAGTTATTGCACTGGATCGCCAGGAACGGGGCAATGGCGTAGTATCGGCGGTTGCACAGGTGGAGCACGAATTAGGATTGCCTGTTTATAGCGTTGTGCAGCTTGATCATGTGCTTCGTTATCTGGAAGGACGTCCGGAGCTGGAATCCGCATTAGGTGCCATTCGCGCTTATCAGGCGATTTACCGCGCATGATTTAGGTAAAGGCATCGCAGAAATTGAACAGCCGGATTAATTTTTGACTTCCGGTTGTTTCCGTAATTCGCGATCATCTTTCATAATCCGTGGGCTTAAAATATCCCAGAGATACTCATTTGCCACGTAAATTACTGAATCAACTGCAATTGCGGCGGTCATGAAACCTGCTGATGCCCACAAGGCACCAGAAAAAGCATAACTTAATGCAAGATTTCGGATACCGCTGATAATTTGATAGCTGACAGTTTTAATTGCAATAGTTTTTTCCGTTGTTGTTTCCTGGGAAGGGCCAAAAACGTTCCAGGTTAGTTCATAGGGAAAGTAGACCGCCATCCCGGAAGCGGTATTCGCTAAAAAAAATAAGGCACTCGTTGTCGCGGTGGCACCTACAATACTGCCAAAAATGAGTGCATCAGCAAGATTTGCGGTAGTTTGAAAGGTAACGGTTTTGAAAGTTGATCGCTCCATGGAAGATAAACGGTGTGACTCCTCGTTACCAGGTGAATCTTCCTTTGGCCAGGCAGGTTGAGCCATTGTGAGAATAACCAACGCGAAAAGCATGACGACAAAATAGTACTTTGGAAAATTTTTTGATGATGAATGATGCATGCCTTTTTCCATCAACACGGCGTCTAATCTATTTATGCTTCAAGACTGGAGCCAAACTTGGGATTGATTTTCTTTAGAAGATAATTGGTCATGCTGAACGCGAGTTCATGTTCGCTGATAAAAACCTTACCAGCATTCTCGTGTCGAAGCATTTCACTTTCCTCCACACTATGTGCGCGGATCGCAATTTCAACTTTTGGATTGAGTATGTGCGCAATTTCTATCATACCACGCACGCGCAACATATCTGGGATGGTGATAATTAAACTTGAAGCGCGTGCAATATGTGCCTGAATCAGTACATTAGGTTCAATAACATCTCCGGAAACTGCCTGAAAGCCCGATTCTCGCAGTTGCTGAACAGCATCTCGATTTTGTTCCGCCACGACAAACGAAATTCCCTCTTTTATACAGTATTCACAGATTTTCTGTCCGACCAGTCCATAACCGACTATGATTACATGTCCAGTAATGGATTGTAAATTAACGGACATGGGTAGTTCTGCTAATGGATCTTCTGGCCGTTCAAGGAGGCGTGCGATTCCAGATCGGGAACGGATCCAGACTTGGGCGGGTTCGATTGCACGAAAAACTAAAGAGTTCAAAGAGATGGAGATTAAAGCTCCGGCCAGGATTAGATTTTGTCCCTCATTTGAAAAAATACCCAGCGATACGCCAAAATTTGCGAGAATAAAGGAAAATTCACCAATTTGCGCCAGGCCCGCCGATACTGTGAGTGCGGTATTCAGCGGGTAGCGAAAGGCAAGTACAATCAGGAAGGCAGCCAATGATTTTCCAAAAATAATGATGGCAACCACCACCAGAACTTTCAAAGGTTGTTCCATCAAAATATATGGGTCAAATAACATACCGACCGACACAAAAAACAGTACGGAAAAAGCATCCCTCATCGGCAGAGATTCTTCTGCGGCTCGTTGACTAAGAGGAGATTCACGCATCACCATGCCGGCGAAAAAAGCACCCAGTGCGAAGGAAACTCCAAATAATTCCGCAGAACCATAAGCAATTCCCACTGCAGTGGCAATTACGCACAAGATAAAAAGTTCACGCGAACCAGTACCAGCAACCTGCCAAAGTAACCAAGGAAAAAGTTTACGCCCGCCGAACAACATGAAAACGATAAAGATCGACATTTTGCCGATCGTGATTAATACAATTTGTAGCAACTCCCAATGACTCGATGAGGTAACCGGCGAAATTTTTCCACCCAGCCAGCCAGATAACGCTGGTAACAATAAAAGCACCAATACCATCGTCAGATCTTCCACTACCAACCAACCAACTGCAATTTTTCCATTCACAGAATGTGAGAGATTATATTGTTCCAACCCGCGCAACAATACAACCGTGCTGGCTACGGAAAGCGCTAAACCAAGAACTAGACCCTCACCTAAATTCCAGTTCCAATAAGCGGCAATTCCTGCGCTAAATATGGTGGCTACCGTGATTTGCGCTAATGCACCGGGCAAAGCAATCCGTTGAACTGCAATGAGATCGCGCAGCGAAAAATGTAATCCTATTCCAAACATCATCATGACGATGCCAATTTCCGCTAACTGGATAGATAATTCGACATGCACGATGAATCCGGTGGTATTCGGACCAATTAGAATACCGGCCAGCAAATAGCCAACCAATGCAGGTAATTTTAGACGAACCGCAATCAGTCCCAGGAGTAATGCAAATCCCAAACTGACCGAAATGGTCGTAATGAGAGTAATATTATGCGGCATTATATTCTGATGCGCGGCGTGCGCTACCGCGAACTTGATCCGCAGGATACTTCAATTGGTTCAATGACATTTTTTCTCGGGCAGCATCAAGTAAATCAATGTTGAGTTTATCTGCAAGGCGCACCAGATAAATAAAAATGTCTGCAAGTTCAAGACGCACCGCTTCATGACGAGAATCAGGGAGGTTACGACTTTCTTCCTCGGTGAGCCATTGAAAATGCTCAAGCAGTTCTGCTGTCTCAACGATTAGCGCCATACTCAAATTTTTAGGAGAATGAAATTGATCCCAATCGCGCTCGGCAGCAAAAGTCGCAAGGCTTTGGTGTAATTCCTGGATGCCTTCGCTATCCATTTTAGAGTCCTCTGGTTTTAGTGATAAAAAACATGTTTAGAGAAAAACGGTAACAACACCAGCATATCCGTGAATATTATTGTAAGAGACTTCGCCATTGGCATAAAAGCCAATCAATGGAATGTCTCCAAGATAACTGCGGATTAAGCGTTGTTCGATACCAGCAATGCCAAAAATTCGCTCGCCACGGCTAAAACAAGAAAAATAAAGCGCGGCCTGGGGTGGCCGTGGGACACGGCGCATTAAGTTGGCTAAAATTTTTTCGAGATTTTCTCGGGCTTGATTGGCGTCACGGCGGCAAAACAAAATGGATTGTCCGATGCGAGGCCATTCACCAATGGCAATCCATCCTTGACCACGGTCAATGGCAATTAGGTTGCGCACGGTGTAATCATTGGTATTGGGAATTAGCAGTCCGGTAAAAATATAACCATTGATTCGATTAAGTTTCCGCGCCAGAAGTTCGCCGATATCTTCGCGCAGAACATCAATTGCGGGACGGCCATCCAGAGTACGGATGAGGTTACGTTCACAATCGGTGACTTGGCGTGATGGGCCAATGGGAATGCAACCTTGGGTAAGGGCAGTGTAAACCGGCACGAGTTCATTGAAAATTACTCCTGACACCGCGCCTTGCACTAGACTGTTAGCAATTTGAGTATGGCTCCCCCTGGAGGATACGATGCCACCCACCGCGAAACCGCCGGGAAGTTCACCAACCAGCGCTCGAAGAAGTTCTGGAGTATGGATGCTGTTAGGATCGCCGTGAACGACCGCTAGATGACGTTCCCGTGGTCGATACCAACTCCCGTGGGTGCGGACTACCGGACTCATGCTCCTGGATGTGGTCGCAAAGACCCGAAACCCATCGGCGGGAAAGGCACCAACAAGCACTACGATAGCAGGAGTATCAAAGTATTCTTTATCACCAACACTAAGGCCGATGCCAACGGTCCCTACCCAATTAGAAACCTTAGTCCGACCACGCAACTCGGCGACCAAAAGGTCAAGCTCATCGGCATAGTGATCAGTGGCATAAATAAAACCGAGGTTGGCACCAGGTGGAAGCGGCTCAATCTGGCGGCAAATCGTAACTACTGAGGTGCTACGCTCGGTAATGGCATAACCCATTGAAAAACGACGCACGACGGATGGTCCTCCTTGGTTCGCTCTGGGAAGCTGCGGTTATTTACGCACCAACACCCATCCGTGAAAAATTTATGGATTCACCGGCGACATCGCGTCGGCAAGCCGTTGAATTGCCAAATTCAAACGCCATCCGTAAATGGCCGCGTAAGTCAGGACATTGCGCACGTAGCGGCGGGTCTCATCGAAGGGGATGGATTCGATCCAAGCGTCTGCTGCCATGGTTGCTCGTGGTCGCCATTGCTTGACCCTGCCTGGACCCGCGTTGTAGGCCGCCGCTGCAAGGGCAAGACTACCTTGATGATCAATCATCTGCGCCAGAAAGGCACTGCCTATGCGCAAGTTGTACTCTGGATCGAGCAAGATAGAGGCGCCCGCAAATGGAACCTTGAGACGCCGGGCTACTTGTGTGGCGGTGGCGGGCATAAGCTGCATCAGACCCAAGGCACCTGCCGGGGAACGAACATCAGGCATGAAAATGCTCTCCTGGCGCGCCACCGCGAAAATGACTGCGGGCGATATTCCAGCCTTAACAGCCTGGGCCATGACTTGGCGTTGATAGGGAAGTGGAAAGCGCAACACCAGGTCATTTTCCTCCGTGCTACGTCCGAGTGTGGCAATCACTCGATCTGGCCAATTCCAGCGGGCGGCGAGGAGGGCGGCGGCAGATAATTCCCGCGCGTCGCTACCGCCAATGGCAGCCATCCACTCACGTCTTCCCTCAGAAAGATAATCGGTGAGAAACCATTCGCGTGCCCGAATCATTGCTGGTTTTCGTTCCAAGTTCGCTAAGTCTTCATCTGCAACGATCAATGGCCGATGATTAAAGGCGTAGGGACGATTGAGATGATCAGCGGCAAGAAACCCATGGTAGCCACGGTGGCTGGCCAATTCGCTATGAATATTCTTGGCTCCTGGCCGACCGGTTTCCTCAAGCGCGCGCGCTTCCCAGTAACGCCAGCGATCCGTTTTCTGTTCCCAGGGTTTAAGTTCACGCGTGTGGTGCAATACGGCTGACCAATTCCCTGCCCACAGGGCGGCACGCACCCGGGCACGACGAACATCTGCATCAGTAAAGGATAAACGCTCCAGCAACTCCAATGCTGAGGCGTGGCGACTACTGGCGGCGCGCAACGCGATGCTGCGTTCAGTGGTCCAGCGTTCGGCGGCGGTGAATGAATAGTGCTCCTGCAATGCCTCCCAACGATTGATGGCGGTAAGAATATTTTCCCGCGCCAGGCGAGCGACGGCATCGCAGACCACGGTGCGGGCGCGCACGCCATCCTCGACCAACAAGGGGTCTTCCAGGCCGGCGCGCGGGTCACGATGAACCCGCGCCCAAACTCGAACCCAGGCTCGGTCGGTAGCAGGCAGACGCGCACCGAGATCTTCCGCCAGGCTGACATTGCCGCTCTCGAAAGCGAGAGTGACACGCCGCCATAAATCATCCTGGGTTATGCCCCCGATTTCTTGCCAGACGGTCAACGTGTCTTCGCACTCGGGAGCTTGTTGCTTGCCCACAAACCACAACTCTTTGAGTTCTTGTATCAATGTTTGATCTAAGGGCGCACCTTCCTCGCGCGTTGCAATCCGTGCCCGAATTCGGAGGCAACGTAGCGCCGTTTCCTGGGTTTCCCGATAATTGATCAAAAAATCAGACCAGCGATCCTCCTGGGCAAGGCGTTTCAGCCAAGCATTACGCAGGGTCTCGGCCACCGGGAGGTCAGCGTAACGGGTCAGAAAGGTTTGCACTTCGCTATCGGCAGCATCGGCAAGGCGCACTTTCAGATCATCGTGAACGAGGTAACCGTAAAGGGGATAACCGACCAATCCAGGCAAGAGACGCGCGAAAGTTTCACTATCCTTTCGTGCTAATGCCTCTCGTGCCGCACGGAAGTCCTGACGTTGATCGTCAAGATCGGTAGCGAATGCGGATAAAAAAGAAAATCCAAGGCCCAAAAAAATAAAGGCGCCATCGAAAAGATGACGCAGCCAGGAAAAATTAAATCGCATCATTTACGGCTCTCTATTATTTTTTGATAGTAAAACAAGATGTTGCTGTTTAATTAACAATTAATCGGTCGTTCCAACTACTGCATTTTAGCGTCGCGTATCCAAGGCAGTACAAAATTATGTACCATGAAAAGGATGATCGCGGAATAATTTTTACAAGTGGAAAATTATGATCCAGTCTCCCTCGGAAGCCCAGGATAATCCATTGCTGACGGCGATCACGCTTCAGCAACAGGGAAAACTCGTCGAAGCGGAGGCATTATTCCGCCGGATTCTTAGTGTTGCCCCGACCGAGCAGCACACTCTATATTCCCTGGCGGTAATCCTGCTGAACTCGGAGCGCCACGCTGAAGCCCTGCGCTTCACGACTATTGGCGTTGCAGCCAATCCTGATTTCGCCCCTCTTTGGTTTGCCCATGGCAGCGCGCAGCATGTACTCCACCTTCGGAAAGAAGCACTTGCCAGTTACGATCAAGCCTTGGTCATCAATCCTCAGTATATTGAGGTATTAATCAATAGTGGCGCACTGCTGCGCGATATGTATCGTCACCACGAAGCGCTCGAGCGCTTCCGGCGCGTCCTTGACATTGACCCCGACTACGAGAGCGCATTGGGCAACTATGGCATATTGCTCACCGAGTTCAAACTTGGTCAACAGGCCGTGGCAGCATTTGAACGACTGCTGAAAAAGAATCCAGATTATCCTTACGGTATTGGTCTACTCTGCTACGAGCGTCTGCACCTTTGCGATTGGACCGATCTTGAGGTGATGACTCGCCAAATTACCGATGGCATCCGCGAAGGTCGCAGAACCTGTAAGACGCTTGGCTACATGGCCCTCTCCGACGCTGCGGATGACCATTTTCGTTGCGCTGAAATCTTCGCCAGAAGTCAGTATCCCAAGCGGCATGAGCCACTGTGGCGCGGTGAACGTTATCGCCATGAGCGTTTGCGTCTGGCTTATGTCTCGCCTGACCTACGCGAGCATCCGGTTGGCCACCTGATGGCGGGGATTATCGAAACCCATGACAAAACGCGCTTTGAAACCATCGCTATTTCCATTGGCATTGATGACGGCAGTCGTATTCGCGCGCGCATGATCGCGGCCTTTGAACACTTCATCGATGCCAAGGATATGTCGGCACTTGAAATTGCCGAACTCATGCGTCGCATGGAAGTGGATATTGCCGTTGATCTCGCTGGTTACACCTCCGACTCGCGCGCTGAGATTTTTCTCCATCGCCCAGCGCCGATCCAAGTCAACTATCTCGGCTATCCTGGCACCATGGCCCTGGATTGTTACGACTACATTATCACCGACCGCACGGTACTGCCTGAGGAACACCAGCCCTGGTACACGGAAAAACCCCTCTATCTCGATCACTGTTACTTGCCCATCGCTGCAGGAATTGAAATTGCCGCGCCGCTGGCACGCAGTGCTTACGGGTTGCCCAATGATGGGTTCATCTTTTGTGCCTTTAGTCATGACTATAAGATTCATCCGCAGCTGTTCGACATTTGGATGCAGCTGCTGAAATCCAGTCCCGACAGCATCTTGTGGCTGATGTCGCGCGAGGAAGTCTCTCAGCGCAACCTGCACAGGGAGGCCGAGGCCAGGGGCGTTTCGCCCGAACGATTGGTATTCGCGGCCCGGGTGCCGCAAGTGGAAGATCATCTGGCGCGTTACCGCGTTGCTGATCTCTTTCTCGATACCTGGCCCTACAATGCACATACAACCGCCGCCGATGCCCTGCTCGCGGGACTTCCAGTCATTACCTATCAGGGCGGTGCCTTCTCCGCACGAGTCGCCGCCAGTTTGCTAAAAACCCTTGGCCTTGATCAGCTCGTTACTTATTCGCTCAACGAATACTTCAATCTTGCCAATCATCTCACCCATGACCACAACCGATTGCGGGAGTTACGGGAAAAGCTGTCACCGGTTGCCCTACGTGGTCATCCTTTTCTCGGAGGCTCTTTCACGCGCTCGCTGGAAAAAGCGCTGCAAAGCATCGCCATTTCGCTACCGCGCGCCACGCCTATCCTTCAACCACCCGCAGGCATGGATACTATCAAGGTTGCCTTCTGCGCCGACAACACCTACATCCAGCATCTCGGTGTGGCGCTGGCCTCTTTATGGATGCACAACGACGCGAGGAAGATCTGCGTTTACCTCTGTTCGTCCCGGCTCGACCCGGCGGAAAGCGAAAAATTATCTGCCATCGCTCGAACCTTCGGCACCGAAATAGTGTTTCGGCAGATCCCCGACGAGCGGATTTCCGCTTTTCCACTGTTCCACGCCGCCTATTATCGCATCCTGCTTGCTGACCTCCTCCCCGAAGAAGATAAGGTCATTTATCTCGATTGCGATTTAATAGTGGAAGCGGACTTGAGCGCGCTATGGAATATCGATCTTTCCAATCACGGCTGCGGGGGCGTGGATGAGTACAACCATGGCGGCCAGTTGGGCGGCACCAACCTTGACTCCGACTTTGACATCAATTCCGCTGTGCTGGTGTTTAATCTTACCTATTGGCGTAATCACAGCATCACTGCTAAATGCCTGGAGTGGTTGCAGGCCAATCCACAAAAAACTATCCCATTTAACCAACAAGCTATCAACGCAGCGCTAAGGCATCAAAAAATACGCATTGACCAAAAATGGAACGTAAATCCGATTTACATTGAAGATATCAATGTGCTGGCGCGGCAACCACAGCGTATCCTTCACTTCGGCGGTTCCATAAAGCCTTGGCATAAGTGTTACAATTTTGAGATCCAGGCGATCTACCGTAAATACCTGAACCTTACGCCATGGGCCGCCGGCTTCAGTCCTGGTGAACCAAACAACGCGGAACAGGCCTGCTTAGTGGCGAATCAGTTATTTCAAAGCAGCGATTTTTTCGGCGCTTGTCGGTATTACCATCAGGTAATCACCTTTTATCTCAATTTTCACTCCCTGGATTCCAAACTGTTGTTAGATTGCATCAATGGCGGCCACCGCCATTTCAATCAACAGGATTACGTTAGCGCCTGCGAGCATTACCGATCCTGCGTCGAATATTGGGGTTTAAACGGCTAAGAAGAACACTGCTCATAATTATTTATTGCTTTCTATTGTCAATACCTTCGCCAATCTAGCCAGTTGGAGGCCATGAAGAACCGTCAATTTGTAACCGTTTGACGCAGACGCTGATGAATTAAAATTCGATCAGCGAATCCCATACTTGATTTTTATCGGCGCGCTATCGGTCAGCTTGTGGCCCTATCTCGAACCTACGGTGTTCCCAGGAGCAAAAATTGACGAAGGTATTAATTGTGCGTAGTTTAATCGTTATAGGATGCCGAGGATTTTTGATCGTATTGTTAATTTTGTTTGAAAATTGACGCATTCTCGCATAAAAAAACCACTTACCCGGATGCCGGGAAAGTGGCTTTTTTGGATCAAAAAAATTAAGGCAGAATCAGCTTGGCAACTGCCTCAAGGATTTGAGCAGGTTGGAAGGGCTTAATCACCCACGCCTTGGCACCAGCCTCTCGGCCTTGCGCCTTTTTGTTTTCTTCAGACTCGGTGGTGAGAACCATGATGGGAGTAAAACGATAGGCAGGAAGTTTCTTGACTTCTTTAATAAAAGTAATCCCGTCCATCACAGGCATATTGATGTCGGTAATAATTAGATGCACCTTGCGTCCATCGAGTTTTCCCAGGCCCGCTTTACCGTCCCCGGCTTCCAATACTTCGTAGCCCGCCCCTTTTAAGGAAATACTGGATACCTGCCGAATTGAGGCCGAATCATCAACAATAAGAATAGTTTTTGACATGTTTGTCCTTCGTTTTAGAAGAAGGTGATGTTGGAGGTTGAATTACCTCCACTATTGGACTTATCGCCAGGCTCGACGCCACTCTTGTTGCTGCGATGATCACGGCGCTGCTCCCAGGTGGTATAGCTGAGTTCCATGTGGGCAAGCCAGTCGCGGATATCAATTGGCGGAGCCTTACCCCCTTGTTCGCGCGTCTTGGTATGGGTTAGAACCTGATTATAAAGGGAATCGATATTTTTACACACCAGCGCAAGGATTTGGCTAGTACGATCCTGGAATTGCAGCGCAACTAGCACATCCTCAATTTCTTTGCGAATTCCTGCACTGCTCGTGCGCAATTCCGATGCGGAGGATTCCAGACGTTCGGTAAATTCACGAAAATCAGCCAATACCTGGTGGATCGATCCTTCCGCTCCCGCGACCATCTGCCCTTCCCGATGCGCTGATTCTTCGGCGGCGGCCAAGGCCGCGCCGACCGCGTTATGTAGGGCAGCGACTTGTTCACCCATATGCTTGCCGGTCTCTCCAGATTGACGCGAGAGTCGGCGAACCTCATCGGCGACCACGCCAAAGCCACCGCCATAAGATCCGGCACGGGCTGCCTCAATAGCGGCGTTGAGGGCAAGGAGATTGGTATGGTCAGCTATTTTTTTGACATCCAGCGCCATCTGATTCAAGGCGTCCATCTGATCGGTGAGTCGATGGACCTCGGCCAAGATGCGATTTTTGTCGGTTACGGTTCCCTCAAGGGCACGGACCACGCTGGTAAGTCGGGTTTCGCTCTGTGAGAACAGTCCTCCTCCTACTTTCCCATGATGAATATGGTTATCGGTAAATTGCTCCGTCGAAGTCCTGGAGCTGGAGAGAGACTGCTCCAGACGTTCAACAATCGCGGCGAACCGACGCGAGAGATCGGTAATTGCTTCCTCAGTTTGCGCGCGCGAAGTTTCGACTTGACGCGAGAAGATTGGCAACACTTCGAGACAGATTCGCTCCAGATCGGCCACGCTGCGGCAGTCATCACTTAGCGTCTCGGTTGTGGTTTCAATCGCAGCTTCTTGAGCGGCGGTCAGCTCCTCCGCGCTATAGCGGGTCAGCCACGTTCCTAGCACACCACCTATCAGCAAAAAAAAGATGGCAACAAGGATGCTCGCAGGGCTACCCCCCCCTGCCACTGCTACTGCTACGGCGGCAACCACGTTATTAGCAATGGGAGTCCATAGCCAAGGAGAAGAAAAATAATTGGATGATGTTGGAGAGACCATAAGTCTATGTCGAAAGTATTAAGTCGAGGGAATAAGTTAAAACTGGCGAATCATACCAGAAACTAGTCTTGTCACCGTGAATTAACCCACTGTCGCCAAATTACCCTTGGCTTCTAACCATTGACGACGATCTGCGGCGCGTCCGCGAGCGAGAAGCAAATCAAGAAAGGCGATTGTCGCGTTGCTATCGTCTAAGGTAAGCCGTACCAGGCGTCGAGTATCGGGATCGAGAGTGGTTTCGCGTAGTTGTAGTGGATTCATTTCTCCCAGCCCCTTGAAGCGTTGAACATTAATTTTTCCTTTTTTTCTTTCGGCGGCAATGCGTTCTAAAATGCCCTGCTTTTCTCCCTCGTCAAGGGCGTAATAAACATCATGGCCAATATCGACGCGGTAAAGCGGCGGCATTGCGACATAGATATGCCCTTCGGCCACTAATGGCCGAAAATGACGTAAGAAAAGGGCGCACAACAAAGTGGCGATATGCGCACCGTCGGAATCTGCATCCGCCAGGATGCAGATTTTGCCGTAGCGCAATCCTGCCATCTGATCGGAGCCTGGGTCCACGCCGATGGCTACGGCAATATCGTGGACCTCGCGGGAGGCCAGAACCTCGCTAGGCTCAACCTCCCAGGTATTTAAAATTTTACCGCGCAACGGCAGGATGGCTTGCGTTTCGCGGTCACGCGCTTGTTTCGCGGAACCACCCGCCGAATCGCCCTCGACCAGAAATAATTCGGTACGTGCCGGTTCCTGAGAAATGCAGTCAGCCAATTTGCCCGGCAGCGCCGGACCCAAGGTGATTTTTTTGCGCGATACCTTGCGTGCCGCCTTGAGACGCGCTACAGCCGCTCCAATGGCTAATTCAGCAATGCGTTCTCCCTGCTCGGTGTGTTGGTGCAGCCATAAGCTAAAAGCATCTTTGGCGACTCCGGCGACAAAAGCGGCACAGCCCCGCGAGGATAGCCGTTCTTTAGTTTGACCGGTGAATTGTGGCTCACGCAGCTTGACTGAAAGAACATGGCTAACCCGTTCCCAGACATCCTCAGGAGAGATTTTTACTCCGCGTGGCAAGAGGTTGCGAAAATTGCAGAATTCGCGCAAACCCTCCAGTAGTCCGGTGCGCAGGCCGTTGACATGGGTTCCACCCTGGCTGGTGGGAACAAGATTGACGTAGCTCTCCGTCAGGATTGCAGCATCCGCCTCGGGATGCCACACCACCGCCCACTCGGCAACTTGTTCATTACCTTGAAAACTACCAATAAAAGGTGGTTCGGGCAGGGTCTCTTGATCACCCAGTTCCTCACGCAGATAGGATTCCAGGCCCTGGTCATAGCACCATTCTTGCTGTTCGGGCACGGGCTGAGTTTCATCACGAAGGCGTACCACGAGGCCACGGCACAGCACTGCCTTGGCGCGGAGTAAATGACGCAGGTGCGATAGCAAAAACTTCGGGTTATCAAAGAATTGTGGATCAGGCCAGAAGCGTACCGTAGTTCCGGTAGCGCGTGCCGCGCCCACCACGGTCAATTCTGCGACTTTGGCACCATCCGCAAAGGCGATATGGTATTCGCGTCCACCGCGCCGCACCCAGGCATCCAGGCGTTGGGAAAGTGCGTTGACAACAGATACGCCAACACCGTGGAGTCCACCGGAAAAATGATAGGAATTTCCTGAAAATTTTCCGCCCGCATGAAGGCGGGTCAGAATTACCTCAACGCCCGACACGCCTTCTTCGGGATGAAGGTCCACCGGCATTCCGCGACCATTGTCGGCTACAGAAAGCGAGCCGTCGGCGTAGAGCGTGACTTCGATACGGGTGGCAAAGCCCGCCAACGCCTCATCTACTGCATTGTCAATGACTTCCTGAGCAAGATGGTTGGGGCGTTCGGTCTGGGTATACATTCCGGGGCGGCGGCGCACGGGATCCAGGCCCGACAGGACTTCAATAGCAGCCGCGTTGTAGGTATCGTTCATCATCCAAATTCGGCGTGGAAACCCCTAGCTGTAGCGCTATAGTGAGGAAGCATCATTTTTCTGTTTTCTGACTTTGAAATAAAAGGTTAGTCTTTCACGGCTGTTAATTTTTGACACTCCTACGAATAAATTGATGGGATTGTTGATGACTTGCAATTTTTACCTCGAAGGACTCCAAGGATGGAGGACGACCCCGCAGCCCGGTTGCGTAGTGAAACGGAGCAGAGGGCGCCACGGCAGTGTGATCGGTGGTTTCGCCGTTGAATTCGCGATAGTCTGAGGTCATGGCTAGGGTAGGGGTTGTGTTAAGAAGACCCGGAAGATCACGTAAAACCCGCCGGGCGGTTGTCAACGTAAAGTTGCTACGGGCGGTAGGCCCGGACGTTATGCGCGTGGAGCGGTACAAGCCACCGAGGCTCGATTTAGCACAAGCTAGTCGATGACCGAGGACCGCTGTGAATCGCGAATTCTCTGGACTGATGAGCCGAGGATGGACCGAGGTAAAATCAGTCACGGCGAAACTCCAAACAAAGTCACCCTACGATTCCGTAGGGACGATGGATTCTTGAGGTCATTCATCGGCATATCAGCATGGTAACCCATTTCACATGCCAATATGAAATAACCCAAGTTGCCACCTATCCGTGGTTGCAAGGTTTCCGCCACAACGCGCACGGTGGAATACAGCTTCAGGGGTATAAGTAGCAACTTGGGTTAGTTATTAATCCAAGTTGCTACTTATTTTCTATTAAATTATTAGGAGAATAACCGTAAATCACCCCAAGGCTAAAGCCGGGGCTTTAATTGAATAAAGCCTGATTTACCAGCCTTAAAGGCTGTATAAAAACTACCACCTTGCGAATCAGCATCCTACTCGTATGAATACAGATGAGAAACGATAATGAGGACTTAATCTTATAATTGTACTTGTACTTTAATAATCAACCGGCTAGTTTTTATACAGCATCTTAAGGGCTGACCACCAGGAAAGACTGGCATTTTACCAACGGTTGCAAAACCGTTTTCTTTGACCTCTTGCCTCCCTGCCATAATGGGCGAGGTTTTTCGGAGACTCTGATGAACATGCAGCGTGCAAGTAACTCCAACATGATTGTAATGATTTTGTTTAGTTGTTTATTATTTGGAAACACGGCAATGGCCGAGGAAAAAGTCCTGGTTAGAGGAGAAATCAAGGCATATAATCTGGAAGCACGGACGCTATCAGTTGTCGTGGAGGGCAGTAAAGAAGAAATGATGTTCCTTATAAAGGATTCAAAAGCATTAGGAATGTTGGACGACCAGTTGTTCGTTGGCGACAAAGTACGACTGCGCTATACCGTGAATGATGGCAGGAATATCATCAATAGTGCTCAAGATTTGAAAAGCACCCGGCCTGGTTGTTAATTTTATTGATTAATAAACATATCTTAATCTGACTTAAGGAAAATATATATGCGTTTTCTGAAAAAATCGATTGGTGGTATGGTCATGACTGCGTCAATCAGCGCCATCATGATACCAATCCCCTCATTATCCGCAGATCAGACGGCTCTAACGAGAAAGATAGAATCGTTATCGAGGCAGCTGGAAGAAATCAAACAACAAATGCAGGACTTGCGCCGGCAGGAATCTGAAAACACGTCACGGGTAACCACAGTTGAACAAAAAACTCTGAATACCGAACAAAAAGTACGCGGCGTCGAAAAAAAGACCCAGGAAACGGCTAAATCTAGTCCAATTGAGATTAGTGGAGATTATCGTTTCCGTTTCGATTCGTTGAAAGCAACCAGCGCGCCTTACATTGCATTCCCAGATGCAATGCAATCGATGATGATCGGAACAATGCCTCCCGTTCAAAACTCCCGGGATTATAAAAATAGTTCCCTGCTGACGAATCGATTAGGCTTAAACGTGAAGGTCAAAGCTACTGAAGATGTGACCCTGAAAGCCAGGTTATTAATGTATAAAATTTGGGGGCACGGAACTACCGGGCCAGTGACAGGAGATTTCTTTGGTGACCGATTCTCTTTTTTTGACGGACATTTTGACGGAAATTCTGGCCACATTCCGGAAGACGATAGCCTTCGGGTAGATCAGGCCTATGCAACTTGGTCAGGCATCGGTGGATCTTCCCTCTGGTTTTCTGTGGGACGTAGACCTTCGACCGGAGGTATTCCTACAAATGTGAGGCAAAATATTGAAAAAGGTGCCTCGGAAACCGCTGGTGTTCCTGGTTTATTAATTGACTATGCCTTTGACGGAGCTACGCTTGGCATCGCACCAGAAATTTCGATGTTACCAGGTGCTTATGCAAAATTCTGTTTTGGTAGGGGATTTGAGAGCGGGATGAGTCAAAACAAAAATTTAAAAGATGTTAATTTTGCTGGCATCAATATCACGCCCTATGTCACCGATAATCTTCGTGTCGAGTTGCAATGGGATCGGGCCTACAATATTTTTGCCTATCCTGAATATAAATTTGGACAAACTTCTGGTTTTGGTCCAAACCAAAATCTTGGAGATATCGATCAATTCGGTATTAGTGCGATTGGAAAACTTGAGAATCTCGGTCCTGGCGATTTGACATTATTCGCAAGTGGCGCAGCGAGTAAAACTCATCCAAGTAATGGTCTCATAACGATGGCTACTGGAACGGATGCCCAAGGTAATCCAACTACGATGCCAGTGGCCGGACTCATGTATGACTATGGTGAAGCCAAGGAAAGTAAGACCGGAACTGCCTTTTATATCGGTGGGCGTTATGACCTAAAGTCAATTAATACTAAATTTGGCTTGGAATACAACCATGGTTCGAAAAATTGGGTTGCCTTCGCGCCCGCGTCGGATGATATGTGGACTGCCAAGCAAGGGGTTCATGGCAATGTGTATGAGGTATACGTCATTCATGAGCTGAACTCAAAACCCATTTCGAAATTTGGCAAGGCTCAATTTCGGCTTGGCTATCAGCATTATGACTTTAAGTACACGGGTAGTAATAATTGGGTAGGTTCTCCCAAGAATATCGATGACATCAACGCTCAAATGTTTACTCCGATTAAAGACGCAGATGATATCTATCTGACTTTTGACGTGATGTTCTAAATCCGGTTCCTGCGCCCATGTCGCTAACTATTTGGACATGAGCGCGGGTGATAGATTTTATGTAGATGAGTGGTAGACCAATTCATCCGTATTAGAACGCAGTAGTCGACTCAAACTGATTCTAAAAAAACGACGGCCTCCCTCAAAGGAAAAGACCAATAAGCTAACGAGGAACAGACTGTAGACAATACTCCAAAGAGCTTCGGATCCCCCTAGAGTTGCTGCCATCCATTGAGGAAGAGTAATATATTTAGTTAGTCCCTGACTAAATGCCACTGCGTCGATCTGATCTTGAAATAAAGTATAGGGTAAATAGCCGACGTAAAACCCTGGCAAGGCCGCCAGCGCGGTACCGTAACCCAATCCAAGACGCGCATAGGTGCGAACCTCGCAACCAATCATGAATACCGCGCCCATTGCTAGGAGTGGTCCACCGAGAAAATGCCCCCAATATAGACCATATTTCCGGGAAGCATTTGGAATTGCCCCATGCCCGGTTAGCCACGAAAAAAGAATAAAAAGATTAAAAATCACGATGGCCATCATGAATCCTTGAAATGGCAACATTCCCCGAAAGAGTCGATAGGTTGACAACGGTACACCCCGCGCACGATAAAATTCCGGCTTGGTAAAAATTGATTCAGGTGCCATCACTGCGCATTCTGTGCCAAAGCCACATTTCGCAATACCAATTCCAAGTAACCCACCACAAAGAACCATCCAGGCAATAGGGTTCCAACCCATTTCACTTATTCCACCCTCGATCTCGCTGGTAAAAAAAGCGAAATAAAGTGGAGTACCCAAGAACATAAAAAAGAAGATATTCATCAGCCACCGAAAAAGATCTTGTCTAGGCTGATACGCAGGGTTATAACCTGGTTGGGGATGTTCTGAATCATGACAATAAAGACTAGCAATCGCGCGAGTTTCCTGGTGACGGAAATAACCACCCATCCCCATCCAGGTCGCCATCTGAAAAGCCAGAAAAGCAAAAGGAACACCAGTTAATAAAACTATCCAGCTTGCGATACTCATTGAGGCTAATCCACCAATAAAATGATGTGTGGTGCAACCTGCTGCGAGTCGAGTACCAAAGGAAAAGAATATTCCGCCAATAAATGCCAGCGCCAACATCCGCCAATGATATTGAACCCAGGCTCGTGATTCATTTTCCAGCACCGCAACTAGGCGCGCGCCTGCTATCGCGCCTAAGATCACCCATTGGACACCTGGTTCATAGACTCGACCCACCCAATCAATGTGAAATACATATTTCTCACTAACCGCGTATAATTGAGCAAAACCCGTAGTGACCCCAATAAATTTATCGTAACGAACATAAAATAAAATTTCTGAAAATCCAACAAAAAATCCGCCAAGCCAAAATGGCCATTGCTGGGTAAAAAATGATCTTGAAATTGATAATAGGTTCATAAGTTTTTTCCGAAGATTAAAATAAACTGATTTTTCGAGATTTAAGGCATAATCGCGGGTTCAACGAAAACGTAATCATTGTCCTTTGCCAGTGTGTGACATCCGAAACATTCTCGTGTGAAATCCGCATCGTCACCATAGGGCATCAGCTTTCTTCCCGCCCACTGCGCGAATCCCCAACCGCCAGTCGCGGCAAATTTTTTACTTTCTTTAATCATGAAACCAATATCGACGAACTTGTCGGGTACTATGGCGATCTGCCAATCGGCACGGTGCTTGATTCGCCACGCTACTTTGGCAATCATCGCGCCATCTGGCCAGGGTCTGGTTTTTCCTTGACGCAATGCGTTAATGGCCACATCGTTACCAATAATAACCCGAAGAGTTTCACTATCAGTACGATGGATGGTGCTGATGACGCGCCAGTCCTTATAGTCAGCGGGAAAGGAAATTCCGTTGGGAGAATTTTCCACGCAAGGAACGGCAGCGGGGAACAATAAAAAAATAGCAAAATTTTTTGATATCTTCATTTAAATTCGGCGCGGAAACCCCTGCTTTAGCCATGGAGAGGAAGCGCCGTCCTCCTATTTGTTGACGTTGAAGTAAACAGTTGCCGATATTTTCTCGGCGGTCAAACCATAAGCAGCCCAAGTGACGCACACCTTGCAGTTTAATTTTTAGGGCTGGGTGATTGACCAGGCTAGTGTCGAAATAGCATTTTTCGGGGAACGGGAAAAACGAATACGAAAACGACTACCTCCCTCGGAAACGGATTGGTAAGAGAGATGAGCGAGATTAGCCTCGCACAGCTCTCTGGCCAAATATAATCCGAGACCGGTACCGTCGCGTCGAGTCGTAAAAAAAGGCTCAAAAATTTGGTAAGCGATCTCGGTGGGAATCCCCGGCCCATTGTCCATTACCTCCAGCCAAGTTCCCTGATCCTGGCTACTCCCAGCCTCCAGATGGAGATGAAGCGTGCCATCCTCACGGCGGGCGTGTCGCAAGGCATTACGACAAAGGTTATCCAATACCTGTCGAATTTGACTGATATCAAAACGGGCGACGAGATTTGGGGGAGAAACGCAAACAGTGACGGTAACCAATTTTGCTTCTGGACGAGAACGTAAATCCTCCACCATTTCATCCAGCAAAGGAGCAAGGGGTAATTCCTCCAAGCGTATTGGCTCACGCCGCGAGAGCAGCAAAACATTTTCGATCACGCTGTTTAGACGCCGTGCTTGATCGTAAATAATGCGCGTTAGACGGTGATCCGCTTCTCCGAGATCGGGAGATTCGTCCAGCAGCTGGGCAGCGTGGCTTACCGCGCCCAATGGGTTGCGAATCTCATGGGCAATACTGGCGGTGAGTCGTCCCAACGCCGCGAGTTTCATCTGCTGGGCTTGTTCGGCCAATGCAGTCGCGTTCTCTAGGACGATCAATAAATCAGTGCCTGCGGTTTGAACGGTTTGCGCGGTTTGCTGACCCAAGACGGAAAAGCGCGGCAAAATCTCGTTTCCTTCGGGAAGTGAACGAAAAATTCTGGGTTCCATTCCGTGATCAATACGCCAGGCGTGAACCTGTCGCGCCAATTCCGGGCACAGATGGGTCAAGTCTCGATGGGTATCTGCGGGCATTCCCAAAAGATACCACGCTGAAGTATTCAAAAGACGCACCCGATTTTGAACATCGACGACCACCACACCTGCATCCATACGCTGGATAATGTGGGCATTAAGTTCGGTCAAGTTGGCTAGATCCACTCCGCGCTGATGGGCGAGATCCTCGCTTTCACGCATCCGTTGAGCGAGTAACCGTGCGAGGATGGCAGTGGCGAAAAAGCTCGCGCCAAGCAGCCCCGCTTGGGTAGAGTTTGACTCCTTCCCGAATCCCATAAATTCAGTGGCACTCTGTTCGATTAGCACTGCCAGAGTGGCAATGGCTGCTAATAAATGTGCCAATCGCCCCTCCATCAGGAGTGCGTCTCCTGCTACCGCTACCACGAGCAGAATTCCCAATCCGCTAGAAAGTCCTCCACTGGCATGAATCAACAGGGTGAGTGCGACAACGTCCCCGAGAGATTGCAATTGAACTTGGATAGTAATTTTTGGTTTTTGCCAATACAGTGTAGCGATGCTTATCAGAGAAAATAAAAGATAGCCATAAGTCACAATGAAAAATAATAATGGATCACTTGCACCGAGTGGTTGTAGTGGATTTTTGGCAGTTCCAAGAAACAATAAAAAAATCGCTAGTGTGAAACGATAATAATTAAAAAAGCGCAGGGCGCGCCATGATTGAAGTAATTCTTTACTTCCCATGGTTTCTTGGGACTAATCGATGTGTTGATTACTGAGATCCGCTTCCAAATGCGCGCGATCACAATACCAATGATGATTTTTTTTCAGGGCATCACGTTGCGGAAGGTGGATTCCACAATAGGTGCAACGCACCATGCGCATGGTTGGAGTTTGGGAGGGTTGAGAATCAATCGAAGAAAACCTTTGGCCACACAACCAACGCCGTAAGAGAATCCATCCCAGCCACCCTACTGCCAGAAAAAAAAGAAAACGCAATAAATTCATAATAATGACCTAATTTTTATTTTCGTCCGCTGACCGCCAGATACCAGGAATTGCCCGCGCGCACCGCAGACATTCGCCCCGCGAGGTCAAGCGATACGCGGTCACTAAGAATCCCCGCCGCTCTATCAAGGTCTCGCCGCATCCTGGGCACCGCGTATTTTCCCATGGTCCTACCCGTCCCGGCAGATTTCCCGCATAGACAAACCGCAGTCCCGCGACTGCCCCAATTTCAGCGGCCCGCACGAGGTCGTTGATCTGTGTGGCTCTTGGTTCCGTCATTCGATAATCAGGGTGAAATGCAGTTACATGCCAGGGAATGTCCGGACTGACCGAAGCGAGAAACTGAGCTATGGCGCGCAATTCAGCCACGCTATCGTTAAATCCTGGAACTAGCAGGGTGACTACCTCGATCCAGATTCCCCGTGCGTGCGCCATCTGGATGGTGTCGGTCACTCCGGCGAGGGTACCTCCAAGCGAACGATAGCGCCGATCATTGAACGTTTTCAGATCAATCTTGAAAGCCGCCAGCCACGGCTGAAGAAAATCAAACACTTCGGAAGTGGCATTGCCATTCGAAACCATCGCGCAGAGCAAGCCAGCGGACCTGGCTTGCGCGAAGACCGCCGCCGCCCACTCCGAAGTAATTAACGGTTCGTTGTAACTCGACACCATTAGAAGCACTCCGTAGCGTCGCGCTATGTTCACCAGCTGCTCCGGGGTTGTTGGTTCGATTTGCGATCCAGCAGTGTCATCGCGTAACGCTTGGCTAGTGATCCAATTTTGGCAGTAGGCGCAATGAAAATTGCAACCCAGCATTCCGAACGTTAGCGCGCCACTACCAGGATAGACATGAAAGAATGGTTTCTTCTCAACCGGATCGGACGCAACGCCCGCTACATAACCAAAGGGTACGCGCAACTCGCCACCTTCATTAAAACGAACCTTGCAAGCGCCGCGCCGGCCAGACCCAATCAAGCAACGGTGCCCACAGGCGACGCAACCAATACGTGCGCCCTCCGCTCGCCAAAGTTTTCCCACTACAGTATGTCGATCCAGCAGGTTTATCAGACGTTGGTCCGACGATGGCGATCTGACATTCATCATTGTCTCCGAGATACCCACGGCTTTAGCCGTGGTGAGGAAAGGAGACGGTTTTAGCGGGAAAAACCGTCAATCAAAAAAGCCGGTCTTTCCCGGCTATCAGCCCTTACAGGCCTGGTGAACACACCTTGCGGTGTGGCTCCACTCGCCAATGTTGCAGCGCAGCTTCGGTTCTTGCGAACCTTGCGGCAAACTGTTTCGTCCTACCCCTAAGAAGCTGTATAAAAACTAGCCTGTTGATTATTAAAGTACAATTACAAGATTAAGTCATCGTTATCTTTTTCATCCGTATCCATGCGAATAGGATGCTGATTCGCAAGGCGGTAGTTTTTGTACAGCCTCTGTGGGATATCTATTAGCAGAACTTTCTGTTGACCAAGGCATGACTGCTCCTATAAAAATTAAAAATCAATTTTTTTAAAATTTTAAGCAAATAATTATAATTTAATCAAAGATTTATTTTTTATACAGCCTCTTAGATAAAAATAAAGAATAAAATGGATAACATCTATATTTCTGCTGACCATAAAAATCAATAACGCAGCCATGCTTCTTCCTAGTTGGCAAACACTTACCACCCTCAGTTTTCCGGCCAATTTTTTCGGACGGCTAGCCATACTAGTCACCATTCTTTTGGTTTTAGTCTTAGCTCACACATTGGCTTATTTAACTTGGAATCTATGGCCAGGACCTGAAAGTTCGCCTACTCCACACCGTCTGATGGCGGCGCAGCTCACCATCACTCAAGTACCAGAGTCAGAGGTTATCGTCAAAACCCATCTCTTCGGTAAAGTAGACCGAGCACACCCAATGGCGGCCACTCTAATAGCGGTGCCCAAAACACCACTTAACCTTGCCTTGCGTGGCATTATTGCGGCTTCTTTTCCAGATGGAGGGGCAATCATCGCCGAGCAGGGAGGATCAGACCATTTTTTTCAAGTGGGTGCATTAATTACGAACGGTGTCGTGCTTCAGGAGGTTTATCCAGACCATGTTATCCTCGCACGCAATCAGCGTTTGGAAACTTTACACCTATCCAGAGGATCTCTGGACACCAATCCTCCACAGTCTACCGATGAGACCGTTCCCAAGCTTCCCCAAACTAATTTAGAAAGTTCCACGGACGATGCTGGCAATGTTCAAAGCCTAAACTACTATAATGAAAATCCTCAGCAGCCTATTGATGATCCCGTTCCCGAGCTTCCCCAAACTAATTTAGAAAGTTCCACGGACGATGCTAGCAGCGTTCAAAACCTGAGTTACTATGATGAAACTCATCCGCAGCCTACTGATGATCCCGTTCCCGAGCTTCCCCAAACTAATTTAGAAAGTTCCACGGACGATGCTAGCAGCGTTCAAAACCTGAGTTACTATGATGAAACTCATCCGCAGCCTACTGATGATCCCGTTCCCGAGCTTCCCCAAACTAATTTAGAAAATTCCACAGATAATGATGGCAACGTTCAAAACTTAAACTATTATAATGAAAATAAAGAATAAAATGGATAACATCTATTTTCTGCTGACTAAAAATCGATAACGCAGCCATGCTCCTTCCCAGTTGGCAAACACTTACCGCACTAAGTTTTCCGACCAATTTTTTTGGACGGCTAGCCATGCCGGTCACTATTCTTCTGATTTTGGTCCTAGCCCATACCTTGGCTTATTTGACTTGGAATCTATGGCCAGGACCTGAGAGTTCGCCTACTCCCCCGCGTCCGCTGGCGGCGCGACCGACCATCGCTCAGGGACCAGATTCAGAGGTTATCGTCAAAACCCATCTTTTCGGTAAAGTAGACCAGGCACGCCCAATGGCAGCCACTCCAATGGCGGTACCTGAAACTCCTCTTAACCTCACCTTGCGTGGCATCATTGCAGCTTCTTTTCCAGATGGAGGGGCAATCATCGCCGAGCAGGGAGGATCCGACCATTTTTTTCAAGTGGGTGCATTAATTACGAACGGTGTCGTGCTTCAGGAGGTTCATCCAGACCATGTCATCCTTGCACGCAATCAGCGTTTGGAAACATTACGCCTACCCAGAGAATTTCTGGGCACAAATCATCCACAATCTGATAATACTGTCCCCGAGCCTCCCAAAACTAATTTAGAGAGTTCCAAGGATGATGATGGCAACGTTCAAAGTCTGAGTTACTATCGCGATCAACTTTTTGATAGTCCAGGAAATGTTGTTAATTTGATTCAGGCGCAGCCTGTCTATCAAGGTGCCAAACTACAAGGATTTCGAGTGCGTCCCAGTCGAAAAAATGAAAAACTGTTCAAACGTTATGGACTTCAACCTAATGATATAGTAACCAGAATCAATGGTGTTGCCCTGGATAATCCCATGAAGGCCTTTGAAGTGCTGAATGATCTGCGTAACGCCACTACCCTGAGCGTGGAATTATCTCGCCAAGGACGTACTGAAAACATTACTTTACCCTTTGACAGGTAATAATAATCGAATCCCGCTGGAGAATACGATAAATGGGTCAATTCTGCCCTTCCCACCCAAGGCCACGTATTGCATTGATTACGGCCTTGGCTCTAACCATGGTGCTCCATGTGATTCCCACGACGACTCAGGGAGCGCCGCGCAATCAAGCTATCAATAAAGACCAAGGGAATAGCGCCAATGGAATAACACTTAACTTGGTAGATGCTGAACTTTCGGCGGTAGTTACCACCGTCTCGGAGATCACCGGCAAGAGTTTCATTGTTGATCCGCGCGTAAAAGGCAAGGTTACCATCATATCTTCGCGTCCCCTGGATAAAAACGCCGTTTATCAAGTATTTCTCTCGGTGCTTGAAGTTCATGGCTTCGCAGCAGTAGCGGCTGAAGGCATTATCAAGATTATCCCCGATGCAAACGCCAAGCAGTCAGCCATCGCCAACGCTACACAGGAATCTCCTGGCTATGGAAGCGAAGTGGTCACCCGCGTAATTGATGTAAAAAATGTCCAGGCCGCTCAACTGGTACCCATTTTGCGCCCCTTGGTGGCGCAACAAGGTCATTTGGCGGCATATCCGCAAAATAACACGCTGATTCTTTCCGACCGCGCTGACAACGTGCAAAGGTTGGTGGAAATCATTCACCGCGTCGATCTTCCTTCACGGAGCGAAATTGAAGTGATTCCTCTGACTTATGCCTCAGCCACTGAAGTCGTGCGCGTGCTGACTACACTGACTCAGCAGGAAAAAAACAAAGAAGGAAATGCCGGAGCGGGAATGGCTCTCGTGGCCGATGAGCGTACTAATACCATACTATTAGGCGGAGAAAAGGAAGAACGCATCCGTTTGCGGGCGATCATTTCACACCTGGATACCCCCACGAAAGATAATAGTGGCAATACTACTGTTATCTATCTGCGCTATGCCCAAGCCAAGGATTTAGTGAGCGTGCTTACAGGGGTAAGCACTGGTAATGAAAAAGCCTCCCGCCGTTCCGGCATCAGTGCCAATGAAGCTGCACCACAGGCGGCTCCCACCGCAGCGCCATCGGGAAACGGGAGTGGAAGCAGGAGCGGCGGTGGTGCCTTTAAGGATGTGAGCATTGAAGCCGACGAGGCCACTAATGCTTTGGTAATTACCGCACCACCCGATCAATTACGTAACCTACTGGCGGTTATCCGTCAGCTTGATATCCGTCGCGCTCAAGTATTAGTGGAAGCCATCATTGCCGAGGTTTCAGCGACCCGGGCCAATGAGCTAGGGATACAATGGGGCATGGATGGATTCAATAGCGGCGGCCCCGTGGGAGTTGTCAATTTTCCGCGTTCTGGGGGGAGCGGGCTTGGCGAGATCATTGCTGGGTCGGCTGTTGGGGGAACTGCCCGCGCAACGGCAATCGCTAACGCCCTGGGTACCGGCATGAACCTTGCGATTGGCGACTTATCCGGTAATTTTCGCTTTGCAGCCCTGATCCGTGCCCTATCTTCCGATGGTTCCACCAACATCCTTTCCACGCCTAATTTAGTTACCCTGGATAACCAAGAAGCGGAAATCGTAGTAGGTACGAATGTTCCCTTCATCACTGGCTCTTATTCTGGATCGACCGGAAGTTCGCTTGGAACCACATCAACTACCAGCACCGCGAGCAACAGCTACGTCAGCAATCCCTTTCAGACGATCCAGCGTCAGGATGTGGGCCTCACCCTCAAAGTCAAGCCGCAAATCAACGAAGGTAATTCCGTTAAGCTGGAAATCCAGCAGGAAGTTTCCGCTCTAACCACACCACCTCAGGGAATCAGCACTTCGGATGTGGTTACCAGTAAGCGCTCCATTAAAACTACGGTATTAGTCGATGATGGTGAAGTAGTTGTATTGGGTGGCTTGATCGACGATCAGATTCAAGAAAACCAAAACAAAGTACCACTTCTCGGAGATCTCCCCTTCATCGGGGCGTTATTCCGTTCCAACAGCAACAACGTCAATAAACGTAATTTAATGGTTTTTTTGCATCCCACCATTTTGCGTGATGCCGCCGTCATGGCGCGAGTAAGTGGTTCCAAATATAGTTACATGCGGGATCGACAAATTGAGGCGATGCACCCCGAATCTCGTCCCAAGGAATTGGGACTCATTCTGCCGCCTCTTGCACAACTGGAAAAAGAAGGGATGACAGGAACTTCAGGGAACGATAAATCCATGACAATGACAATGACAATGCCAAATTTATCGCTTGAACTCCCTCCGCCCTTTGAGGACGATGAGACCCTGCCGGATCGTTTCTTCGAGAAGCCGCTCGATGTCCGCCCCTGAACATTCCATCCACTCCGATCTTCCGACTTCTACTCCGTTTCTGGCGCTGTCCTACGGCTTTGCCCGTCGCCACGGTGTAATCTTGGAAGAAGGCGAAGGTTCAACAGCGACAGTTTTGCACCGACCCGAGGTTAGCGTGCGAACTCTGGCCGAGGTACGCCGTTTTGTCGGTCGTCCATTACGTCTGCGCCGCGTCGAGTCGGAACGCTTCGAGGTCGCTTTGCAGCGCGCCTACGAGCAAGACTCCGGGCAGGCGATGCGGGTGATGGGTGACCTAGAGGAAGATTTAGACCTGCAACGAGTAGCTTCCCAGCTTCCTGAACCAGAGGATCTGCTCGAGACCCAGGATGACGCCCCCATCATCCGCCTAATTAATGCCCTGCTCACTCAGGCTATTAAGGAAGACGCCTCCGACATTCATATTGAACCTTTCGAGGATCGCCTCGTGGTGCGCTACCGGGTGGATGGCGTGTTGCGCGAAGTGCTCCAGCCACGACGCATTCTTGCACCGTTGTTGGCTTCTCGCATCAAGGTCATGGCCAAGCTCGATATCGCCGAAAAACGCCTGCCTCAGGACGGGCGTATCTCGTTGCGTATCGCCGGACGGGCGGTAGATGTGCGAGTCTCAACTATGCCAAGCGGCCACGGCGAGCGGGTGGTGTTACGCTTGCTTGACAAACAAGCGGGACGCCTTGACCTAGAGCAGCTCGGTCTGGACTCGGATCGCCTCGCGGTCATGGATCGAATTATCCGCCATCCTCACGGAATCATATTGGTGACCGGCCCCACCGGATCGGGTAAAACCACCAGTCTTTACGCGGTGCTAACCCAACTCAACGATCACTCACGCAACCTCATGACGGTGGAAGACCCCATCGAATATTACTTGGACGGAGTTGGTCAAACCAATGTTAATCCAAAAGTTGGCATGACTTTCGCAAGAGGATTACGCGCCATTTTACGTCAGGATCCCGACGTGGTGATGGTCGGCGAAATCCGTGATCTCGAAACCGCTCAAATCGCCGTCCAGGCTTCGCTCACAGGCCATTTGGTCCTTTCAACCCTTCATACCAATAGCGCCATTGGTGCCATTACTCGCCTGCGTGACATGGGCGTCGAACCCTTCCTGCTCGCCTCTTCTCTCATCGGTGTGTTTGCGCAACGCCTGGTACGTCTTCTCTGTCCTCGGTGTAAAAATTCCCATCCCGCTGGACAAGTTGAATGCGCACAACTGGGAATATCGACCTCATCATCTCCTATTATTTGTTCACCAGTAGGTTGCGAACACTGCAACCATCGAGGCTACCGCGGACGCACTGCCATCTTTGAACTCGTTGAAGTCGACGACACCATGCGTGCCATGATTCATGACGGAGAAAGTGAACACGCCATTGAGGCGTATGCGCGTAAAAGTGGTCCCAGCATCCGTCAAGATGGTATTCGTCGTATCCTGACAGGAGATACTGCTTTAGAGGAAGTGCTGAGGGTGACGCGGGAAGATTAGACAGAATAGAAAAATCACCGGCTTTTGTCTTGGTTAGCTGATGTTTGTCAATTACGGCAGAAGTAAACTATACGATATTCCTAAATACAGTTACGCCTGACTAAGCAGCGGGCTTGGTCAGGCGTTTCTTTTTGTTTGCGATTAAGTTTAGAACTTATGTATTAAACCCACTGAGAAAGCATTAGGATCCTTTCCTAAACTAGGTTGGACCGGGTCGCCGTAACCACCGCCGCCGCTGGGAAGACCAGTACCCCCACCGAGGGCATAATCAGCGGCTTTTTCATTATTCAACCCAGTATACTGAGCATAAGCCGTGGTACGCTTGCTGAATTTATGATCTACACCAAGAGACCATAGACTAGCATCACTATTCTTTAGATCATTACCTCCAGTTTTCCATTTGCCAGCCTGTGTATAAGCCAGCTTAACTGTTTCCATCCCGAAGGTATAAGTGCCGAATAGCGTCCCAGCAGTACGCTCCATATCTTTGGAATCCACATCCGACAATTGCTCCCACATTCCTCCGACTGTTGCGGGACCGAATGTATAACTACCACCCAGACGCCATGCAGAAGGATCATTAGGTGCTGCTACAGTATTTATTAAGTTATGTTTTTCGTAAGCTAAACCAGCATAAATCGGTCCATTTTTATAAGTAGCATTCATGCTGAACGCAGTTGCCTTATTATTATCGGCCCCGCCAATACCTGCATTGGCGAAATTATCAGTATAAGGAGAATTGTTTAACCCTGTAACATACGCAAGCACTGCACTAAATCCGCTAAAGCTCGGAGTAATATAAGCAATAACGTTACTTGGACGCAGTTCTCCGAAATCAGTGGCCAAAAGCTGGCGATTATCTGCAATGGTATCGATAAATGGATCAAGACTCCGGCCTAACATTTTGAACGGAGTGTCATGTCTCCCCATTAAAAAGGTACCAAAACCACCGGCTAGGCCTAGGTAAGTGTTACGAGTGGCTAATGTCGTACCAGAACCACCAAGACCACCGGTACCACCATCCATGTTTACTAATGATTCAATCTGCCAAACCGCCTTCATACCACTACCAATATCTTCATTGCCTTTGAAACCGATGCGACTTGCATTGCTAGAAATGCCCAGGTTCGTTTTTCTGGCGCTGCTACCCGCACCTGCTTTTGTTTTACTGTCGGTGTAGTCTATTGACATATGTAACTGGCCATAGACAGTCACATCGGCAAGAGCTGCGGTCGGACCAGCTAACGCGGCAGAGATGGCGACAGTGAGAAATTTTTTATTCATGATTAACTCCTGAACTCATTTGTGGTTGTTGAAAACTTCATTAAATTAATTAGGTATAACTTGTACTACTCAAGATGGATGATAGCTTACAACACTTAGTGTCGATATGCAACACTTTTTTCAAAATAACAACAAAGCCAAAAATTTGTTGTTATTTTGGTACAAACCAACTTTATCAAAAATGGTATGTCCTGAACATTGCTATAGTTATGTTGTACCATACCAACATAGTGTAGCAGAAGACATACGAACGTTGTCAACAAGCTTTGACGGTTACTCAAACTGTAATAATTTATATTTATTTTATATATCAAATTCTTACTGAATAAAATGGCAACAGAAATCGAGCTGAAATTTTCCATGACTGCGGATGCGCAACGTCGAGTAGCCAGTCTATCCGTAGTACGCAACCATGCGCAGGGTCGTGGCAAACGTATTCATCTCATCAATACTTACTACGACACTCAGGATAGATTCCTGGCGACGAAAGGAATGGCTTTGCGAATACGGCGTCAAGGATCTCGTTGGATTCAAACCGTAAAAACGGCGGGTGTAATTCACACGGGAATGCACAAGCGCGGCGAATGGGAATGGGATATTCCCAATCAAAACATAAATTTTAATCTGTGTACGACTGAACCGGAAATTGCCGAGGCATTCGTCGATCCCCAGCTACAGGCCACCCTAGAACCACTATTCACTACTGATTTCTGGCGCACTGCATGGACACTAGTTTTTCCCGATAATAGCCATATTGAATTAGCTGTTGATCATGGTGAAATTCGCGCCGCCGGACAGAGTGTTCCTATTTGTGAATTAGAGCTGGAACTCAAGGAGGGCTCGCATCAATGCCTGTATGAAGTGGCTGCCGTCCTGGCGGAAGCGATGCAACTGCGCTTAGAAGATACCAGCAAGGCGGCGCGTGGCTACTCATTGCTGATGCCTCCTACCGCTCCCACACCACGCAAACCGACTCCCATCGCCCTTCATCGGGAAAAAACCGTGGAAGAAGCATTCCAGGCGATCCTCCAACATGGCCTAGAGCATCTTCATGCCAACAGTTCTGTGGTAATCCATGGAGAGGATCCTGAAGGGATTCATCAAATGCGGGTGGCAACACGGAGATTGCGTTCTTGCCTGAATTTATTCCGTCCCTTGGTGCCGTTAACCGCCAGTGACGGCATCAACACCGAAATAGCCTGGCTCACTGGTGAATTGGGATTGGCCCGTGATTGGGACGTTTTCATTAATGAAACCTTGCATCCCTTGATCAGACATTTTCCAGGCGATGCCGCCCTGGCAACCTTTGTCACTACTGCGACGGTGGCTCGCTCCCAGGCCTACGCAACCGCACGCGCTGCGGTGAATTCTTCCCGTTATACCCAACTACTGCTCAAGACAAATCTCTGGCATGGCCGTCGTGATTGGCGTGATTTGGTAACCACCGAGCAGCTTAAAAATTTGGAACGTCCGATCATGTGGTTCGCAGCGGATCTGCTGGCACAACGCGATACCCGTGTCCGCAAGTGGGGAGGAAATTTTTCCCAGCTTTCTGCAGAAAAACGTCATCATTTACGCATCCTGTGCAAACGGCTACGTTACGCGGGAGAATTTTTTGCCAATCTGTATCGTAATTCCCAAGCGCGAGACTATCTCCGTTCAGTGGCCAAATTACAGGATGTGCTTGGCGTCATGAATGACGCAGTAGTGGCGCGAAAATTAATCGATGCGCTGGATATCGCTCCCGATAACCCTGCCATCCACCTTGTGCTGGGCTGGACAGCAGCCATGATCGAACAGTGCCATGGCAATTTCATGGCTGCCTGGGCCGCTTTCTGTGATCAATCTCGTTTCTGGGAATAATCGATCCATGTTTCAGGAATCCATTCCCCAGGTCATGGGTATCCTCAATGTTACGCCCGATTCCTTTTTTGACGGCGGGCGCTATCTGGAATTAGCAGCAGCGGTGGATCGGGCAGCGCGCATGGTAGAAGAAGGAGCCGCAATTCTTGACGTAGGTGGTGAATCAACCCGTCCAGGAGCGCGACCAATCAGCGCCGAGCAAGAAATCGAACGCGTAGCTCCAGTGTTGGAGGCCTTGCGCGCCCGTTTTCCGGTCACCCTCGCAGTCGATACCAGCAAACCTGAAGTCATGACTGCGGCTCTTGCCGCTGGTGCGACCTTTATCAACGACGTGCGCGCGCTTCGTGTTCCTGGGGCGTTGGAAGTAGTAGCCGCCAGCTCCGCCCAGGTTTGTTTGATGCATCTTCAGGGAGAGCCTTTTTCCATGCAAGATGCTCCCCACTACGAGGATGTCGTAGCGGAAGTAAAAGCATTTTTAATAGAACGGGTGCGTATTTGTGAAATAGCAGGTATTTCCAAAAAACGAATAATAATCGACCCTGGTTTTGGCTTCGGAAAATTGCTAACGCATAACCAACTTTTGTTGAGTCACCTGCATCATTTGACCAATCTGGGTCTTCCCATCTTGGTGGGTTTATCACGTAAATCAATGATTGGCCAAATACTTAATGTCCCGGTGGAGCGTCGCCTGCATGGTAGCCTGGCACTTGCTGTAATCGCCGCCGGACAAGGCGCTGCTATTCTTCGTGTTCATGATATTGGACCTACCATCGAGGCTCTACGAGTCTGGCATTCGGTATTCACCGCTAAATGCAACGCAAACCGCCTAAAACAATAAGCTCCTGATCAAAGCCCATGTCATTTCATCCTCTCGACAAGAATTTCGCTACTCTTGGAGATTATATAATTCGTGCTTCACGCACAGGAGAATGCGAGCGGATTTCACAACAATTGTCCCAAATGGACCCGTGGCGTACCTTAGAATATTCTCCGATTAAGCTAAAAAATTATCTTCTTTCTACGGACCCATGCCTGCGTTGTCGGGTCATCATCGCCAATATCGTAAATGAATCTAATATCGAACAAATAGTTGGTGTATTTTGTGTAAGATTTCCCTGGCTATTTGGAGCCTGCTTGGAACTTTTCGCAATTTTTCCCGACTATCAAGGCATGGGTTTTGGTGCGAAAACATTGGCTTGGTTGGAAAAATGTGTAGCGGCGGATACGCGGAATTTATGGATTTTAGTTTCTGCATTCAATGAATCGGCAAAAATTTTTTATGATCATCAAGGATACACGGTTATTGCAAAAATCGATAACTTAATCCAGGTGGGATTTGATGAGATATTGCTTAGAAAAAATCTGACTCTTGCAAAATCGTCGTCAGGCAATTAACTCTACAATGGAGCGGATCAGGGAGCGAGATGCAATAAACGAATTACCTGCTGAAGTGTCTCATCCAATGGCGCTTCCAGAAACAGCTCTCGTCCATCCTCTGTCTCAAGTTTCAAGTATCGTGCATGGAGAAACAGCCGATTGAGACTCCAACCTCTTGCTAGGCGGTTAAAATCAGGATCGCCGTACTTTTCGTCTCCCGCCACAGGATAACCCGCATGAGCGGCATGGACGCGGATCTGGTGGGTACGTCCAGTGATCGGACGCGCCTCCACTAGACTCGCCCGAGCCGGAACACTGCATGATGACGGCGGAGATAACGGGATAAAACGAGTAACTGCCTCCTTGCCAGTGGTATCGACGCGCACGATGCGTTCTCCTGATTGAAGGTGATTTTTGAACAGGGGAGCATCAACGTTGCGGGCACCGCCTTGCCAAGTACCCCGCACCAGTGCCAGATAGCGCTTATCAACCCCACCCGCGCGTAGCAGAGTATGAAGACGGCGTAACATACTCCGCCGTTTGGCTACCATGAGTAGGCCCGAGGTATCGCGGTCCAGACGGTGGACCAGTTCCAGGCACGGCGCATCGGGGCGCAACGCACGCAAAACTTCAATAGCTCCAAAACGGAGTCCACTACCGCCATGGACCGCCAGACCCGCTGGTTTATTCAGCACGAGTAGGCCGTTGTCCTCATGGAGAATGCGCCTACGAATGAACTCTAACATCCCCGCACCGGGCCGAGATGGTTCTTCTGTCTGACTTTGGCGCACGGGCGGGATCCGTATCATATCTCCCGCTTGAAGTCGATATTCTGGACCGATTCGCCCTTTATTGACCCTGACTTCGCCGCGACGCAACAAGCGATACAGATGACTGCGCGGCACTCCTTTCAAATGTGTGGTCAAAAAATTATCGATGCGTTGTCCCTCGTGTTCCAAAGTAATTTTCAATCGATACACAGACATTTCATTTGTTTTATTCATCCAAATTCGACGCGGAAACCCCAGGCTTGAGCCATGGTGAGGAAGCGCCGTCCTCCTGTTTTTTCTTGCAGTTGAAGTTGCCGGTCTTTTTCGGCTGTCTGATGTAACTGACTGAAAATTTTGAACCTATTTTTCAACTGCGTAACTCCTAAATAGGTTAAACATTTTCAATCGATTGTAAAAGATAATTCTTTAGTGACTTTCTATCGGAATCAAACGGTTAAAGTTCAACTGCGTAACTCCTATTCGGCAATAAATTGTGAATATAAAAAATTTTTACGTACCCCCGTGATTTGTGCAGTCAAAGCTACTGCCTGACTTGCGGGAAGCTCTTTTTGCAGAACTTCAAAAATTTTTTTCGCCAGTACCTCAGCTTTTTCCTTAGCTTCTATTTCTGGCGCGCCCGCCACGATCAACACTGACTCACCACGACGTTGATTGGAATCCATTATGACTTGATGAGCAAGTTTATCCAGGGTATCGTATAAGAAAGTTTCATGAATTTTAGTTAATTCTCGTGCTAATACTGCACGTCGATCTCCACCAAAAATCGTGGCAAGGTCAATCAAAGTTTCTTGTAATCGATAAGGAGATTCATAAAAAATTAGGGTGCGCTTCTCTTCGCGTAGAGATTCCAAGTGGCCACGCCGCGCAGTTTCTTTGGCGGGCAAGAAACCTTCGAAGGCAAAACGATCACAAGGTAATCCACAAACCGATAGGGCACATATTATTGCGCTTGCTCCGGGAATTGGGCTTACTGGAATATTTCTCTCTCGGGCGGCATGTACCAGATGAAAGCCAGGATCGCTAATCAAAGGAGTTCCAGCATCACTAATTAGAGCAATGGATTCCCCCGCGATTATTCGTTCCACGAGAATCGGAGTCATGATCCGTTCGTTATGCTCGTGATAGGCTACGATGGGAGTAGTAATTTTGAAGTAGTGTAATAATGGAGCACTATGGCGAGTATCCTCAGCTGCAATACAGTCCACCTGCCTGAGTATTTCTACTGCCCGCTCACTCATATCGCCGAGATTTCCAATTGGAGTGGCGACTACGTAAAGAAATCCGCGATTATTCCAGCACTCAATCATGGAAATTTGAATTTTTTAATGGAACTCTGGCCGATCTAACCAGAGCGCGTTAGCGATTCCACGTTGATATTCCCTTAGCGCGTCTTGAGACGAGTTTACTCGCAGGTCACTGACGGTTTCATCTTGGTTCTGCCAGCGTTCGTGCCAGAAAATCGCAGCTTTAATGCGAGAATAATGGGAGGTTATACGCTGTAGGGTATCGCGGATATAGAAAGCCTTACTGCCAGATTTTGGGAATTCTCCAACCCCCCACTCAGCAAGGATTACTGGCTTGGCGGGATCAACTTTAATCAATTCTTGATAAGGTTTATCCATGGCTTCCACTGGGGTGGCCCAATCTTGATATGAAAATTGCTTGCCATAAGCACTCATTCCCAACCAATCCACATAATCCGAACCGGGGTAGTATTCTGCCATACGATTCCATGGTGTCTCGGGGATGCTGTAGCCATTGGTTTGAAATACCCAGATAATATCAGTAGCGCCGCGAGTACGTACCCGATCTACAACATAACGATAGGCACGCTTGTAGGTTTCTGGACCGAGGTATCCCGATTTTCCTTGAATATGCTTTCCTGCGCCATGAAAAATACCCGACCATGGAAACCATTGACCATTCATCTCTAATCCCCAGGCAACAAGCATGGGCCGTCCTTCGTGCGATTTGGCCGCGTCCGCCCAACGGTCGATATATGTATCGAATTTTCCCGCAAGAATGGAGTGTAAGTTAATAGGATTTGGAGGTGAAAGCGGTTTTCCATCATATTCACGATAGGGTGAATCCCATGGAGACCAAAATATCAATGGAATAGCTCCTGCGGCTGCGATGGTAGCCACTTGTTTCGACGGAAAAGAACGCTCTCCCCAATAGCTCGAAAAAGCTACAATGGCTAAACGTTTATTTACCAGGGACTCAAAATTGGTAATCGCCTCACTGGTGACATTATCCTCGGTCTCGCCAAAATCAATATACGCTCCAGTATAAACTCCGTCCTTGGGAATAGCTAAACGCACCGCCGCTAACGTATCGCCTGTGCTAAATACTTCAAGGATTACCAAAAAAGTGAATAAAGCAATCTGGCGGGAATAGACTGGCATACGAAAAAAATAAGTAATCATGGGAGAATAATTTTAATCCTTATAATGACTTCAGGTCAGAACAAAAGTTCCACATCCTAAACGTACATGCTCACCAATATGCAGTATTGAAGCTAATTCAAGATAGGGAAATAAAGAAGGTGTAATATCCTGAAATGCCTGTACGCCAATTTTTTGGCCTGGCCATTCCTTGGGAGGAGATTGCAATGCCTCTTGTTGAACCAGTGGCTGACTTCCTTCTTGCTGTAAAGCCCATTCGATTTTACTTTGCTCCGTAGGAGATAAAAGCGCCCATACTTCTTGAATGCGTTGTGATTCATTTTTTCCGGGAAGAAAAATAGTCATTCGCGTCATTAAGGCATTAAAAATATTCTTCAAGCTCGGACCGACTCCCGCCGCTGGATCATTCTCATGGTTTGAGATGAATTCAAATGGTGTAATCCAATGAAAATAACGATAACCACGCCGCGTACTTTCGCCAAGGGTCAATCCATCCATCCATTGGGTAGGTGTCGGGCGATAGTCCGTATTCAATTTACCTTTATCGACTAACGGTTCCCACATCCGACCCCGCGCAACATAGATGGCTTGAATATCAAAACGACTCCATAAATTTCTCCGACCACGCAAGGCATGATCCCGTATGGTTGCCGCTTTTTCCATCGCAGGAAGAATCAATTCAAGAAACAATCCATGGTCAGCAGATTCTCCTATCAGTTTAAGCTCCCAAATAATCAATTCACCCTTGCCATAAGCACGCTTTCCTGAAAGGTATGGGAAAAAAATAACCGTCTCGACGGGCCAACGTGGAGTTTGGTTTGTTAGTGTCTTACGCCACTCGCGGGATTGCTGCGAAGGTAAATTGTTTTCTATCAATTTACCTAAAATCATTGTTAACTCAATGGGAAAACAGCGCGGTAGAAGCACTATCGGACTGGTAACACGCCACACGATGAGGTAACGGATCAGTGCAATGGGGTTGATAAAATCCAACATGCCTTGGTGACTCGGAGCAATGAAATAGAATTAACGACATTAATGGGAATAATGAACTTCGACGTAGCGCATTAATTCATAAAGCAAATTAATCTGCGCGCTGGACCACTGCCGCATTCGCCACGCCTGGAGCATGTCCCGAGCCTCTGCATTCAGCCCCGCCAATAAACGCCCCCAATAAAATTTTTCTTCATTGTTGTTCGCCATGGACAATACCCGATGAATCTGTTCCTGTTCTTCTGGACGTAACAACGAACGAAATATGATCGCCATTTCAAGGGCGGACAGAAAATCAGTCACTTCAAAAGTCAACACTCCTTCGCGCTCATGAGAATCCGGTAAAAAAATTTGCTGTATTTCCGAAAAAAACCGCACTCGCAGAAGATCCATGGGAAATTGAGCTTCATGTTGAATCACCCGACACAATAAATCTCCCATGGATGCTTCATTTACGCCACTTACTGGCAATATTTGAATTAAACCTTTGAGATCCGGACAATTGTAAATAACCAGCTCTTGTAACCAAGGCCTTAGATCCCGTTGATAAATCATCAACAAGAATCGTTGGTTATCATGTACGTAGGGGTCGAAAATATTGCTGTCACGAAATTTTCCACCCACCTGCAACTGGTCAGGTAATTGATTGACAAAACCCCATACCACTACGCAATTGCGCGCAACGACACGGATCTTCCATGATTCTTCTAGTATTATTTCGCAGGTTTCACAATAACGCCCATACTCTGATCCCTTGAGTGAACGTGGATGCGTCCAACAACGCAGACAAGGCCCATTGAATGCAGAATGAGGCGGACCGATCTCCCCTTCGTGAAGATCGGGATTGGTGGCCAGATATTGGAGAGTGGCCAATAACTCCGCCCCCGTCCGGCTCCGCCGCAGCCAATCAAACGGATTGTACATTCAATGCCTTTTTCAGCTCCACAGCATGAGCGACTGCGCCTCCCCTGCGCCAATCCTCCACGCGAATGGGCATGCGCCATTCATCGTTGGTATAACGTTTAGCCCAATCAATTAAAAAGCTCTCTGGTAGTATTCGTAGCCGTAAACTTCCAAACCCCAGATGGCGATGATGACCTACTTTGTGAGCCAATCCTGGTTCCAGAACTATTGACCAGATTAATCTTTGGAATTCCAATTCTTCTAGATTCCAAAAACGAATGGCGAAATGTGCCTTGCCACCAGGAAGAATGGCGCGGAAATAACTGGCTTGCACCGTAGTTGGCGCGAAACTATCCGTTTTAATTACGTTGGGTGCGAGCGGAACGTGTTGAAATAAACGCCAACTCGCTCCGACCATCGTTCGTGGAATGGCTCGCCCTGTTTTATGATTCCATTTGCCGTTCTCAAAAGACCAGCCAGTATACGGATAAGGAACAACGAACCAAGACATTTGTGGTGCGTCAAATGCTCCGAAACCAAAAGATAATCGTCCCATAATCGATTGATTAGGACTCATCCCTACCCACCCAAAAAGACGATCCACCGGGTTCAGGTGATTGAGATCGACGCTCGCTTGGGAGGAATCGGTGGCAATTGAATAGATATGACGCAACATACCCTTAATGCTGCGGCTGGGAAGGGCATAGGTTCTATCCGTAGGGCGAATAACTGCTTCGGGAGACGCCATCGAGAAAAAGTCCCAACCATTAACGCGACCATCTACTACATCCATCTGTACGGAAGGTTCGCCACTTTCCTTGATATGCAGCGCCGTCAATGATTCTGCTTCAACGAATAAAGTACCGGAATAACCGCCAAAGGCACGATGAGAAATAAAACCTGATTTGCTTCGAGGTGGGTTTTGAGTTGACATCCGCGCGATTAATGGCGTTTTAATTACCAACGCAGTGCTCGCTTCCTTTCCCTTCAGGCGTAAGGCATGCCAAATATTTTCCTGAACGAGAGGTTGATTTCCGAATAATTTCTTGCTAACCCCCGTTGGATTAGCCGTCAACCATTCAAGTTCAGTGATTTTGGCTTCAACCCAGCCGAAGCCATTGCTCTTATTTCCACCCAGAGGAATATCACCACGCTGGAAATCGTTCAATAAGTGTGCCAATAAAGAAATTATCTCTAAATCATGCTCGGCAATATCCTGGATATCCAGGCGCCATTGAAAAGCCAGATGTTCGCCGTAAGCAAATAAATAATCCTGCTTGGCCTTTTCCACTGGCCGTCCGGTCTGGGGGTCCATTTTTACTCCATCCATTGAACACCAGGCTTTATGAGGATTTTGAGGATTTAACAAATAAGCATCTGAGAAAAATAAAACGCCGCGTTTTCCCTGAGTACCAAATAAATGATCTAGGACTTGAGTAGTGCGCGGTAATTCTCCCCATAGTGTTTTGAGGATTTGTGAAGCACGTTTACGAAATGCTCCTTTGATTGTGGTACCGGGAATATAAACCTCCCAGGTTCCATGTTCTTGAGTTGATGGTTTCCAGCTCAATAATCGCATGAAAATATTGTCGTAGGGCTTACCATATCGACGAGCTACTATACGATTGGATGGTCCACCATTGCGAAAATCAATATGATACGGCTGCCCTAATTCCTGCCGGGCACGAGCGCGATGACTCTTGAGAAAATCAATAAAATTGCGGTCGTTGGTAATGCTCTTGCGGAGATTTCCCGCATGAGTCATGTGGTTGTAACGAACGCGACTATGATCTTCCAGAAATCCCAGCCACGCGCTTGCATTTACTCCTTCAGGTGGATGGCGACGATCATTCCATTGAATTTCATTAATTTTTCCATCCAACAGCATGGTCTTAATCAATAAATGTTGCTCACGGTTGGAAAGTTCGCCATCTACCCACGGATCACTTTGCAACAGATTAATCTGTTGATCGATTTGCTGATTAATCTGAGTGAACACGGGTACGCACGCAGTGGTCAATACCCGGGTAGCGGCAGCCTCATCTCCCATGCAAGAGGCGAGCTGTTTCTCCAGCCCTGGATCCAGCCCCAGTGCATTGGCCACCATTAACCAATCATCGCGATTAAATTGAATCGTTGTTTGGCGTTTACGCTCCATTACATCCAAGATACGCTTGGACATATTTGCCTTGTCACCCAACGCTTCCTTGATGGCAACATCGGCCGCCGCCTGGCTAGGAAAAGACTTTGAGCATAACGGTTGAACTGCGTCCAGAGTTTTCTTGGGGAGCGGAAATTTTCCTTTGCCGAGTTTTGCAAGCGCTGCGCTGCTTATTACCCAAACCTCAGCGTTTCCACTTGAACGTCCTTGTAGCCAGATTGCAATGACACGCGGCAAGTATTCAACTAGTTTATGTTTCCAGTCATCGGGATTGAGGATTGGCCCGCCCATGACCATGGTAAGACGCTCTCGAATCGCTTCGGGAATTTCACGCAAAGAAGAGAGAAGCAAACGTCCTTCCACTGCGGCGAAGGCTGGTACAGTAGGGTCTACTTTTCCCCAGTTCCAACCTACTAACACGGGATTTTCTGCATTAAAAGTTAAATTCATTCGCAGGTGATTAACACCTGGGAGCAGCGACGGCTGTGTTGCAGGTACCGTTAAAGGAACATCCAGTTCAAGCCGCAACCGTCCAAGACCTGTACTTTTACCCATGCCGAACCAGAAGCGACCCGCAATCAATTCTTGCAGCATGTAATAAAGACGAGCAACATTTTCCTGATCACGTAACGCAGCATCATTAGCTGCGAGCGTAAAATCAAAAATTGCATTACGGAATACCGTCTCCATTTTGTAATTAGCATTCGCTTCCGCTGCCCAACGGTCTTCATCAAGCTTTATACCCATGCGTAAATCAAAAAAGTGATCACGAGGATAACATTCTTCCTGTAATTCACATTGAACATTAGCGATTAATTGCGTCGGCATCGGATCACCATATAGCCGCAGCCAAAGCCGATTTAATAAACCGATATTTTTACCATCACGCGATTGACCAATAAAAGCATCCATTAAAGCTTGCGCTGTTCCTGATATTTCTCCCGATAAGGATATCAAGCGCTGAGTACCATCACCATCACGAGTAAACAATGATTTACGCGCATTGCCACGATAAATGGGAGATTCCGCAATTAATTTTCCCCGAAATAACATTTTCTAATTTCTCCGCGTTGGATAAGACTCTATAATCTAAAGATAAATATTTTATATTGATAAATAAATACAGCAGCGGTTAACGAGCGAGACAGGCTTCCAGCGCCTCAGGCACCACAGGTTTCAGTAGGTGCGTATCAAAACCCGCCGCCTTAGCTTGAGCTACATCTTCTTCTTGGCCATAACCGGTAACGGCAACCAGGTATACTGCGCGGCCTTCCTCGGTCTGACGCAGGCGGCGGGCTGTTTCGTAACCATCAATTCCTGGCAGACCAATGTCAAGGAAAATAATTTCCGGATGTAATTCTGAACAGGTGGTAATGGCATCTTCGCCATTATAAACGACATGAACATGATGACCCCAGATCTCCAACAATAAAGCAAATGATTTCGCCACGTCGGGATTATCATCCACGACCAAAACCGTACGAGCGGACAAGGTGGCAGTAATAGACGGTGTTAGTGTGGTTTGAGAGGCTGGCGCTCGCCATATCGGCAGATATACGGTAAAGGTACTACCCAATCCTTTTCCAGAACTTTGTGCTTCAATCCGGCCACCGTGCATATCCACGAGGCTTTTCACTAGGGTTAGCCCCAAACCCAAACCGCCACGAGCGCGGTCAAGCCCCTGTTCCGCTTGAATGAACATATCAAAAACGCGCGGCAGCAGGTCACTCGGGATACCTATTCCATTGTCCCGGACGCGCACCACTGCCTGCCCAGCTTCTTCGGTAACGGTGATCCATATCATTCCGCCTGGATCGGTATACTTGGCGCTATTAGTAAGTAAATTGCCGACTACTTGGGCGAGTCGGATCGGATCTGCTTCCACGGTCAACGGCTGTGCCGGGAATCTACTCTGAAGACGGTGGCGGGCTTCCTCCAGGAGAGGGCGGGTCTGCTCCAGCGCCCGGGTCACAATTTCGGTCAAATCCACGGGCACTCGTTGCAGCTGAACCTTGCCGCGAGTAATCCGCGAGACATCGAGTAGATCATCCACCAGTCGGCTGATGTGAGAAACCTGGCGTCCAAGGAGAGCAGCAGCCCAGCGGACTTGATCCGGGGTTAAGGTCGTTCCCTGGTGCAATAATTCGGCAGCGTTACGGATAGGCGCGAGCGGATTACGTAATTCATGACCAAGAATGGCAAGGAATTGGTCCTTGCGTTGATCCGCTTCGCGCAAGGCTTCCTCAGCGCGTTTACGCTCAGTGACATCGCGGTTGCTGGCGCGGCTGCCGGCGTAGTTACCGGCATCGTCATAGACCGGACGACAAATATGTTCAATCCATGCGACTTGATGATCGGCACGCACGATGCGGAATTCCAGTACAGTTGGGTTTTGATGGTGTTCATGCTCGTTGAGATGAATAACGACCTGTTCCCGGTCATCGGGATAGGTAATGCGTTCTAACATGCCCGGATCTTCTAAGAAGGCGGAGGCGGGGTAACCGGTAATTTGTTCCGTGGCGGGAGAGACGTAACGATACTGACCATCCTCGCCTCGCCAGGTTTCCCAGTCGGCGGTAAAATTAGCTACGGTGCGATAGCGTAGCTCACTTTCGCGCAATTCCGCAGTACGTGCGGCTACCAGGGATTCTAGTTGCTCGCGGTGACGTAGCAGCTCGGTTTCCGCTCGTTTCCGCTCAGTGATGTTCTGAACCGTGCCGCGTAAGCCAATAATGTTGCCATGCGCGTCACGTCGCGCTTCGCCACGGATATGAACCCAACCCGTGCCGCCGTCGGGATGCAGGGTTTCCAATTCATCTTCATAGGATTCTCCCGTCCGAATGGCGTTTTGCATCATCGGCATCAGTCGCGTCAAACTTTCTGTGGTATAGAATTGAGTCAGATTCTGATAAGTAAGTGGTGCCGCTGGATCGATACCAGCAATACGATAACGTTCTTCCGACCAGTAAATAATGTCGGTTTTTGGATCCCACTCCCAACTTCCTACCTGGGCCAATCGTTGCGCCTCGCGCAATTCAGCCTCGCGTTGGCGCAAAGCAATCTCAGCGCGACGACGTTCGGTAATATCGTAAACCGTGGAACGGTTTATTAAATAACCGCCGGTATCACCCCGCACAATGGTGGCGCTCAACAACACCGGAAGCAAACTGCCATCCTTACGCGCCATGTCGAATTCCAAATCCTTAACCCAGCCATTTTCTTTGAGATCGGGGAAACTGTGTTCAAAGGCAACAACGCTCTCTGGACTTAACAAGTCTTGAAACCGTTTACGCCAAAGAATTTCCTCACGGGCGTAGCCAAGCCAATTCAATTCCGTGTCGTTAATTCGCACGAAAACGCCTTCTGCATCCAGTGAGTGATAACCTACCGGAGCGCGATCATAAAGATCGGTCATTTCGGCGGCGTAACGCCGTAAGGAATCCTCGGCGTGTCGACGCTCAACCATCTCCTGTGCCAGATGGCGGTTTGCCTCCGATAATTCGATGGTCCGCGACTTTACCATTTGTCGAAGCGAACCCCGCCAAACCCAACCAATTCCCAAGGTCAAAAATAATGTTGCCACTACCACCGCGATGACGAAAAGGATTTGGGTGGATGAGTAATATTCAGGAAGCGATGCCAGCCACTTTCGCCGCAACTGTTCAAAGGTGCCATCAGCGATTATCCTAACCAATCCTTCATTGAGCAAGGCTAAGAGTTTTTTATCACCATTATGTACGGCGAAACATAACTCCTGATAGCCATCAAGAGGAAGGTCAATGATTTTAAGATTAAGAGATAAGTCATCAATAAATTTTTTAGCGGTCAATTTTTTTGTTATCACGGCATCGCCGATGCCACTCGCCAATTGTTTCAAGGCGTCGGTCAGAGTTTCGATGGTGAACACTACATCGCTGATTTGATGACGATGAATATAATTCTCGGCAATATCATCGGCCACCACCAAAATTTTTTTATCTTTGAGATCACCGATATCCCGAATACGTTCATCACCTTCACGCACCACGATGACACCGGAGGTCTTCAAGTAGGGAACGCTAAAATCGAAAAAAGTTTCACGTTCGGCGGCGCGAGTAAAAACTGGAAGCACCTGAAGAGCACCCTCTGCCAGATTTTGCTCAATGACGGGCCGAGAGCCAACCACGAATTGCACTTCTCGCCCTCTGTTCGCCAAAACTGCGCGCAGTAATTCCACGGAAAAACCACTAACATGACCATCCGGCGTTACGAATGAAAACGGTGGATAATTGCTTTCGCTGGCGGAACGAATCGGTATCGAGGGATCATCGGTAACCAACCTCCAACCCTCCCACTGGTAAACATCTTCGTTCGTCGCGCCAAGGGAGACATCAGGCGTGTCGGCGACGACCGGTCCTATCGATAGCAAGATTAGAAGCAGGAACAGTGCCCGCGCAGCGAATGAATAGCAGAAAATCTGGATTAGCATAGGGTAGACACGCACACAATAAAGTCTGTAGGGACTTTAGCACAATAACCGGAATACTGGATCGGCAACAAAACGGTGTCCTTTCTTCGCGGGAAATTATAAAGTATGTTGCATTAACTCCGCCTTCCCGATTTATTCTTACCCCGTGTCTCGCACCAAAAAAAGCAGTGCCCGTTGGCTGGAACGCCATTTTTCCGACCCTTATGTTCGCCAGGCGCAAGCCCTGGGGCTGCGCTCGCGGGCTGCTTTTAAGCTTGAAGAGATCCAGCAACGCGATCGTGTGCTGCGTTCGGGAATGACAGTAGTGGATCTGGGTGCTGCACCAGGAAGCTGGTCGCGGGTAGCTGCGGACTTAGTTGGCCCGCGAGGACGAGTGATTGCCTTGGATCTTCTGCCCATGGCGGTAACGAGAGGAGTAGAATTCATCCAGGGTGATTTTCAAGAGATTACTGTTCTTAATCAGTTGTTTACAACCATAGGAAGCGGTCAAGTGGACCTGATTCTCTCCGATATGGCGCCAAATTTAAGCGGAATTCCCTCCGTAGACCAGCCCCGAACGTTATATCTCGCAGAATTAGCGGATGAATTCGCGCAGCGGGTACTCAAGCAGGGTGGATCGCTGTTGGTAAAAGTATTCCAGGGTGAGGGAAGTGATGCTTTTGTCGCGCGGTTACGTCGTAGTTTCTCGATAGTTACCCCGCGCAAACCTTCCGCCTCGCGCCCGGAAAGTCGTGAAGTCTATATATTGGCCAGGAACTTTATACTGTAGTATGTAGTTTTACCCGGTCTATATAGCTCCGCCTAAAAAATTCACCATCCAAATTTATTAAATTTATTTAGATTATAGGAGTTACGCAGTTAAAAATAGTAAGTCATTCTGCGCGAAGCGAAGCATAGTCGTAGAATCCATCTACTATAAAAATTCTGTGTTCTGCAACTGCGCGCAGAATGACAGAAAAAATTCAATCTTTTATAGAGTTAAAAGCTCAACTGCGTAACTCCTAAGATTAATTACCGTGAGGAATATCCTACATTGAACGACATGGCCAAAAATTTGATTCTTTGGGTGGTCATCGCGGTCGTACTGATGTCGGTTTTCAACAATTTTGGACCCCGTCAGGCACCTCTGCAACGACTTGAATATTCACAATTCATCAGTGACGTAAAGCAGGGGCGGGTACAACGCGTGATCATCGAGGATCGCTCGATTCGCGGAATCCTCCAGAATGGAGAACGTTTCACCACCTACAACCCGGGTGATCCGGGGCTGCTCGGTGATTTAATCGCCAACAGCGTGGCCATTGACGCTCGTCCCCCGGAGCAGCAAAGCATCCTAATGCAGATGTTTATTTCTTGGTTTCCAATGCTGTTGCTCATCGGGGTATGGGTATTTTTCATGCGTCAGATGCAAGGAGGCGCGGGAGGCCGTGGCGCGTTGTCTTTTGGCAAGAGTCGCGCACGAATGCTCAATGAAGACCAGGTTAAGGTTACCTTCGCCGATGTCGCGGGCGTTGAGGAAGCCAAGGAAGAGGTCGGTGAACTGGTCGAATTTCTGCGTGATCCCGGTAAGTTCCAAAAACTTGGCGGAAAAATTCCTCGCGGTGTGCTAATGGTGGGACCGCCGGGTACGGGCAAGACCCTACTCGCCAAGGCTATTGCTGGTGAGGCCAAGGTTCCCTTTTTTACCATCTCTGGTTCGGATTTTGTGGAAATGTTCGTAGGTGTGGGTGCTTCCCGGGTGCGTGACATGTTCGAGCAAGCTAAGAAACATGCTCCGTGCATTATTTTCATTGATGAAATCGATGCTGTGGGTCGGCACCGTGGCGCGGGTCTCGGTGGTGGTCACGACGAGCGCGAGCAGACCTTAAATCAGCTTCTGGTCGAGATGGATGGTTTTGAAGGGAGTGAAGGGGTCATCGTCATCGCCGCTACCAACCGGCCCGATGTACTCGATCCAGCGCTGCTGCGTCCGGGACGTTTCGACCGCCAGGTGGTAGTACCACTGCCGGATGTACGTGGCCGCGAGCAGATTTTGCACGTTCACATGCGTCGTGTTCCGCTCGCTGATGATGTGCAAGCCAGCATCATCGCCCGCGGTAGTCCAGGATTCTCCGGGGCGGACCTGGCGAACCTGGTCAACGAGGCGGCGTTGTTCGCCGCCCGCGCTAATAAGCGTTTAGTCGAGATGGAAGACTTTGAAAAAGCCAAGGACAAGATCATGATGGGAGCCGAGCGCCGATCCATGGTTATGAGCGAAGACGAAAAGAAACTCACTGCTTATCATGAATCAGGTCATGCCATCATCGGACGTTTAGTTCCAACCCACGATCCAGTTTATAAAGTAAGTATCATTCCGCGTGGGCGGGCGTTGGGCGTGACCATGTTTCTCCCTGAAGAAGATCGCTACAGCTTTAGCAAGCAACGCCTGGAAAGCCAGATTGCCAGCTTGTTCGGTGGCCGGATCGCGGAAAAGATCATCTTCGGTGTCGAATGCGTCACCACTGGTGCGAGTAACGATATCCAGCGCGCCACCGACATCGCCCGCAACATGGTTACCCGCTGGGGACTGTCCGAAAAACTTGGTCCGCTCACTTACATGGAAGACGAAGGCGAAGTATTTCTAGGACACGCCGTGACCCAACATAAAATGGTTTCCGATGAAACGGCGCATGTCATTGATGAAGAGATCAGGGCCATCATCGATCATAACTTCCGGCGCGCAGAACATTTACTGACGGAAAATCTGGACAAGCTGCACCTGATGGCTGATGCCCTAATCAAGTACGAGACTATTGATTCTAGCCAGATTGAAGACATCATGGCTGGCAAGCCGCCACGTCCGCCAGAGGGATGGGAAGATACTCCGCGTGGCCCCACCGTCGAGAGCAATCCTTCAGGTCGGGAAACCAGTAAAGATGCCCACGAGGGCGGACGTATTGGTGGTCCCGCGCGAACTTAAATTATATTTATTTTCCTCCATCTAGGGAGGAAAATAAAAAATTATTTGAGGCGATTCATCCCACGGCTAAACCCAGCGGCTCTTTCGCCACTTTTGTAATGTTTAATAAACCATTCATTGGTATCCAGGGTGGAACCTTTGACCCAATACACATTGGGCATTTACGCACAGCCCTTGAATTAAAGGAAGGTCTGGGACTCAGCGAAGTTCGCCTGATTCCTGCACGGATCTCTCCCCATCGCCGCGAACCTTTTGCCTCTCCCCAAGATCGGCTCGACATGCTCGCCGCAGCGTTGCCGGGAAATTCTGGATTGGTGATTGATGAGCGAGAATTGCGCCGCTCGGGGCCATCCTTTACGGTCGATACCCTTATCTCCCTGCGAGCCGAAGTAGGCGAGACCATTCCCTTGTGTCTTCTGCTGGGCATGGATGCTTTTTTAGGTCTGCATACTTGGCATAAACCGCGAACAATCCTGACGCTTGCTCATATCGTCGTAGCTCATCGTCCAGGTTGGGCTCCTCCGCACTCCGGTCTGATGGCGGATTGGTTACGAGAATACCAGGGAGGTGGACTGGCGGCATTGACGCGACAACCCGCTGGAATAGTCTTGACCTATCCGGTAACTGCCCTGGATATCTCTGCCAGCACCATTCGACGCTTGATCGCCGCCGGATGCAGTCCTCGTTTTTTAGTCCCAGATGCGGTCTGCGCACTTATTCAACAAAGATCGCTATATTCATCAAATTTTCTTGCTGGTTTGAGACCACCCCCTTCAGGGGGATTAGTTAAATTAGACAACGATGCGTAAGCATCGTTATCCTTTTTGGTAACCTC
>CAUYTW010000112.1 GCA_963575715.1 Gammaproteobacteria bacterium
CAAGATACGCCGAGCTTCATCTCGGCGCGATAACGACAAGCTAACCGGCGCGCGCGTTGAAACCCCAAACCATTTAAAACCAGCCCTAGAGCGCGCGTCCGGTTCAGCGACTTGTTAGGCGTTTTTGACTTTAAAAACAAAAAGTTACTTGCATTCAAAGGCTTTGCCGAATTTGAATCACTTCTGTAAGCAACCGAAAACTCCTATTGCGATTACCACAACGGCAACAAAAAATATGAAGCTAAGAGGAATTTTGTCACGGAATAAACGAAATTTTTTCTGCTCATCGACCCAATCAATTTGGTGCTGCCAAAAAATTTATAATGAGCATACCAGTCGCTAAAGAGCATCTGCTCATCAAAACTTACATTCTGAAAGCTATTTTCAATATTCAATAATTCTTTTTCAAATTCGTTTAAATCGCCAGACTCGCCCCCCTTTACGTTAAAATAAAGAATTTTCAGCTGGTTAAATAAGCCAATAAGTAACTTTCCCGCTTCCGCATATTGTTGCTTTTTATGGTCGTATTGAGTGATATAGAGTCCCACAACACCCAAAACTATAAATGTGGCGGATAAATGTTTTGTGGAAAGAGAGTCAATATAAAGAGCAAATATCCCAACAGAAATTGATAAAAAACCAATAATACCAGGCACCTTTGTTATAATATCATAGCTTGAAAAGTGTTTTTTTGCCCCAAATCCAACATTATAAGCAGTTTCCGCTATATTTCTGAGTAGATCATCTTTAATCATATTTTTATCCATTTGTGCTGATTGGTACGTGAATTCGATCCTTCGCTACTACTACACCATTTTGTATTGCATAACACTCGACGACGTGGTCTCCCTTAAACAAAGTCTGCTCTGTCCTTTTTTCGTGCCCTTCGTCAGGTATGATTTGACCACGTATCATGTTTCGCCTTCGGGCCTCTTCCCCTCTGTTGAGCACCTTCCATTTAATGGAATAATTACCCGGTATATCAATATCAACAATTTCAAATTCGAGCGTCTTTTTTGCAAGGAGTGGAATGTATTTTTGAAGTATTTCGGTTAAGCGATGCTCTCTAAAACCATTTTGCTTTACATCGCAATCAATCTTCAGTGTATAACGAATATCAACCGGATATTGATCTTCAATAAACTCTTCCGTATCATCATAGAAAACCATTTGTTTTATACTTGAAGTTTCTTTGGAACTATCTGTTCTGGAAGGAAATGGGCGACCAAATACGTTTTTCCATTTATCATTAACGCCTTCTGTGCCTTCCGCTTCTATTGCCTCTAAACAGAGGCGATAAGCTTTCTTTGCTTTCCATTGGAACGGTTTTTTAACTTTTACGTGTTGTTTGCTTCCAGGGGCTGCGTAACGATCTTGTTTTGGGAGCGTGGAAAGATAGTTAAAAAAATCTCGTGATAGTTCGTCATAGTAGAGAAAGCTTTTATTATCATAATCATCCCTCGAACTCAAAAAATTGTATGCAAGAGTATCAATAAGTAGCCCTCCCATTACAACACCATGTTTATTCTTCCATGCGCGAGTCATTTTACAGAGACGCCGTAGATTTAAGTTTTTGTTTACATCCATTTCTGCTACTGCATCCATTTCTTCACGTGGTCTAGTTATTTTCCATGATCCCCCGTTCTTTGTGTCTGGATACTTAAAACTCCCATCATCTTGCTCAAAGACTGGTTGAACTTCAACATGGAAATTTGTGTAAGTAACGGTAACAACAAGTCGGTCTACACGAACGTCAGTTCTAGGGTAACGGCTGAGAATGGCTTCCTTCACATCTTGGAGAAGTTTTAGTTGCTTATTGTCTTTATAAGTTTCCCACTTTGACTTTGGCATCATATAAAGCATATCTAGATCTGATATACCTTTTATTCCGGTCTTTCGCCCAAACGAACCAACTTGAAGCGTATTATCAGTCTTTGAGTCGGTATCTCTAAATTTCTTATTTAGAGCCGCAGTCAATTCACCATAGCGGAAGCTAATAGTTTCATAATTATCTATTACTAGATTAGCTAAAAAATCTTTGAACATGGTTGCTACAGACACTGACAACCTCTCAAATTTTGTAAAAACTCTTATTTAATTCAAGTTGCCACTTATCCGTGGTTGCCGGGTTTCAGCAAAGGCACCGAACGGTGATACCAGCTATCGTTCTATTTCTATGAAGCCAACTACATCAACAACGATTTCGGTGCCTAACGTTAAATTGAGGGGCTAGCGTAGCTAGTCCCTCTCGAATGTTAGGTTAGGCTTTTCAGCACGATGTACAACTCAGTTTTCGACTGATCATAACCCACTTCAAAACGATTATGTGAAACAACTGATCGGCTATCTAGGGACTCAACAATTGCTTAATGATGGTGGTGAACTGCTTGCGAATATGGGTTGTGTTTCGTTCAAAAAACTTAGCCAAATCATATCCAACAACATCGCGGAAAAATACAAACGTGCTAAGGTCTCCCTCTATTGTTCCAAGAAGTACTAGCAGCCTCGCATCGCGATATCTTCTACATACGGTATCGCTTGCTTGCGTGGAAACAATGCAAATAACTGGAAGAAGGTTTACATCGTTATACGCTCGGAGTCCAAAACGCAAATCTGCACCCTGTCTTTTTGAGTCAGCACTCTTGTACCCCTGCCTAATTTCAAATGCGGCACCAGTTAATGATGCTGCTCTGCTTTGTGGCAGACCGAGTCCAAACGCAGATTCATTGATCCATGACGTAAAAATTTGTCTGCGACTGGAGTCTGCTATATCTGCAATTTCAATGCGGGCATCAAGCGTATGAGTGGCCATTTGCCCATTGCCCTTATCGTACTGGTAGGACCATGCCACCTGTTCATTTGTTAAGCCAAGATGATCTTGAATTACTTGTCGAAGCAACCGTTCACACCCAATGCCGAGTTGCCGATAAATTGAAGTCATTCCACCGGCAGCTTTATGCGCCGCATACATTAAGTCCGAATCTAGTCCTATCCAGTGGTACAGGGGATCGCCACCGTACAAGGCTTGAAATTGTGGTAAGTCAATGCCATCACCAGCAGCTTGTCCAAAGGCAGGGCGGTAATGTGTGCATTCAGCTAGAGGAGTTAATAATATCCTCACGTATTCTGGATCATGTGATAGCAGCATAAATTATTTCTTAAGGAAAGAGACCAAGTTGGGACTCGACATGCGGCGACAGGCGTCGTCGGTTAGTTATAGCTTGTATCCGCTCGTCGATTGGCTTAGCATCCCATGCTAAGCGTTTTCCTTGATCACTTTGCGATAGATATTCCGCTACTGTTCTAGCAACGTGGTGCGCAAGAGTCGGAGGCACAGCATTCCCAATTTGAGTCATATTTGTCATGGCTGCGAATGGGAAGACGAACTCGTCAGGAAATGACTGAAGGCGAGCACACTCACGAACAGTTAATCGTCGCTCCAATTCATAATGAAACTGAATGCGAGCTTTAGCATTCGCTCTTATGCAATATGCAAGCTGACCGATTTTATTGTCGTGATCCCCTTGCCCCCCGCCAGCGGTAGCTTTAGTAGCCATGAAGTACTGACTTTGGTTGGTAATGCTTTCATCAGTAATTGACTTTAGATCACCAATGGCTTCTTCGATGGGGCGGTAACGATTTAGGTGCGTGGGTGTTGGCTGTTTCGGTGGTGCACCAAGCTCTTTGCGAACGCCAACAAGGAATAGCCGCCTACGGCTTTGCGAGAGTCCGTAATCAGGTGCAAAAAGATTCCATACATTGAAGTTATATCCCTCTGCTTCAAAATCGTTCAGAATTGCTCTGAGATATGCTCCCTCATGCAACCTTGCAAGATGTGGAACGTTCTCGCCAACTACGATGTCTGGCTTATGCTCATGCATGTAATCAACCAAGGCTGTATAAAGTTGCCCACGCTTACCAGCAAAACCTAATTTTGGTCCAGAAGAAGAAAAGTCTTGGCATGGGAACCCGCCAATCAAGACTCGCGCCTTTGGCAGGTCAGCAGCCTCTATTTGCGTTAGATCACCCACGATACCATGGTCGCTGATATTCAGCTTGTAGGTCTCAATTGATTTCTCATCGAAATCTACAGCTTGAACAATATTGAATGGCAACGCTTCATAAGCTTTACCAAGGTAAGAAAAGCCCCCCAAGAATCCGAGGTCAAGGCCACCACAACCGCAGAACATTGACATGACCTCTGATGCGTTTTCTAATGCATCATCGTGCATATTTGGGTGACTAAGCAGAAAATTTGATGGGTGATTCTTCAACCCAAATTGAAACTCAGGCTTTCGTCGCAAGGCTTTTCGTTTAGGTAATCCAGATTTTGGGCGCATTTAATGGAAAATTTTGTGATTATGGAGTTCAACCAAGTTTAGATGTTCTGATTTTGAGTTCAAGAAAATGAGGTTCATGCACTGGTTAAATTAAGCTTTAACCTGCCTAGCTCGTCAATCAGATTCTAATCGTCAAATCCGTGCAGATTTTACACCTTTCCAATACCCAAGACAGGCAGTTATCGTGAACACCAACAACGATTGCGGTGCCTAACATAGAGTTAAGCTGCGTCATCCGATTCAAATTCGAGCGGATAAG
>CAUYTW010000113.1 GCA_963575715.1 Gammaproteobacteria bacterium
GGATTATCACTGATGGATATTCTGTCCATCATTCCAATGTAGTTAAAGAATATTTAGAAACAACAAATGAAAGAGTAAAAATGTTTTTTCTGCCTACTTACTCTCCTCATCTTAATCCTGTCGAATTGGTATGGCATAATATTAAAGCTCAAGGAGTAGCGCGTTACCTTATTCGTAGTGTGGAGGAATTAAAAATAAAAGCCACACAACTCTTAGAGTCCTTAAAAAGAATGCCTGAGAAAGTTCGAGCATTCTTTAAAGAAGAATCTGTTCAATATGCTGCTTAGTTAGGTTTTCTCTAACCAATGCACAGATTAGTACTACAGCCTCAAAATAAACTTCCTATTTTATATTTGGCGACGTCTTTTAAAAAACCCGTAAACTTTGTCTTCACTGCTATTTCAAGAACTTAGCTTTTTGTCCCTTTTTCTCTAAAGTGATATTCATGAAAATGCCAAATCGTCGTCATTAATACAATTAATGTCACTTTTAGTAATGTTACTTGTCAAGAGAGCGACTTCTGATTTAATCAAGGCTATCAGTTTGTCAATTGTTTCTAAATGAGTACGGAAAGACAGCACTGCAACTCGTATAACATAGTAGTCATCAATCATGGTTGAGGTTAAAAAAACATCACCGTGAGCGTTAATAACCTCTAATAATTGCTTGGTTGCTAAATTCCCGTTTGAACACGCTGGATGCTCATAGCGGAAAGCAAAAATAGATAGATCTAAATGCCCAACCATGACTAGGTATTTGATATTTCTAAGCTGGTTTCGACAATAAGCAGCGAGCAATAATTTTTCATTCAAGGCATCAGCCAGTATAGATTGACCATGAGTTTTTAGTGCGAGCCAAATTCGTAAGGATCGAAATGGCCTCGTTAACTCCAGTGAATAATCCATTGGTGAATGTTGTTCATCAGGTCGTCGGTCTTGCAAATAATTTCCTGTATAATCAATAGTTTTTCTCAATTGTTCTCCCTGCTTGAACATAATTACACCGCAGCCATAAGGTAAAAATAAACCTTTATGTGGATCAAGCACTACAGAGTCAGCATTTTCAAGCCCAATCAGTACTGTTTGGGCTGCTTCGCATAATTTGAACATGCCGCCATAAGCAGCATCGACATGCAGCCACATAGCGTTTTTTTTGGTAATGGTAGCCAGATCCAATAATGGATCTACACGGCCGAGATTGGTACTGCCAGCCGTTGCAACGATCATCCATGGAATAAGTCCAGCACGTTGATCTTGCTGCACTAACGCACTTAAGCTTTCACTGTCAATAACGTGATTTTTTAGCGAAACCCTACGCACTACCAATTCCTTAGAAAACAAAATACGGAGTGCTTTTTCGCAGCAGTGATGCGTATGTTCAGAAATATAGACACACGTTTTGTGATAATTAGAAGGTCGAAGACGATGAACCTCACGAGCCACATAAAAAGCAGTGAGAGTCGCCTGCGAACCACCCGATGTAATATCGCCCCAAGCATCTTTACCATAGCCAATCACTTGGATTAACCACTGCATGACTTGTTCATGAATATGCACGGCAATAGGCGAAGTAAATGCATCGGCACTGAAAGCGTTAATGGAGGCCGCAAAGTGATCGGCCACGGCACCAATGTAAAGACCGCCTCCGGGCACAAAACCAAGATGTCCTGGAGAAGCAGCAACCAAACCAGCATTAACCATACCTGCTTCAACCGTACTTAACAGTGCTTCAAACGAAGTCGCCTGCGCAACATCTCGATTAAACTGATCCACCACTTCTGATCCAAATTTGGTGAACGCCGGTCCTACTGGCAGTTTGTCGAGAAATTGATTAATGAGCCGATCGGTTACTAACTGCCAAGTCTTGCGCTCGGCATCATTAGGCTCTAAACCAGCACTTCGAGTTTGCAATTCACGCAGTTGGTTTAACTGCTGCAAGGTGGCTAAAGGTGGTTGAGCAGAAGTTAACATTTCATTTTTTGACGCTGTTAGTTATTAAAGAGCAAGTTAACGACATGAAAATTAGGCTCTTTATTTAAAGAGTTTTCAGAAGCACTTCTTAATAAACTCCGTTTTAATTAAGCATGAATGGGGTAGCTGGGCAGTTACAACTTTTCTATATAAGATAATGCTTATCTTGTATTAAATTTATATAATCAACCATATGTTCTAGCAAATCAGAAAAGTTTTGTATTTCCGCTGCCACTAAATAGCCATCTTGCAAACTTGAAATATTGTAGTGAGATAAGATGGAATCCAGACTTAGTTTTTTTACTGCGATGCTACCACTTGCAATTTTTTCAATTTCATCAAGCGAGGATAATATACCAGAGCCAACGATTTTTAATTGATTATGATGTTCGATAATGCCGAATTCAAAGATCCAAAAATAAAAATTGCTTACGATTAAATTTGGACTTTGGCCAAAAGCGATCATCTCCTTAATAGAAGCTTCCGCCTGTTTTAAGTGTGCAATCAACTTATCTTCCATTTTATTCCGTGACTTTACAAGCAGTCTATTGAGGTAGTAGCTTATATAGTCAATATCTCTAATATCTACATAACTAGCAGGACTTGACCAAGTCTTTAGTAGCTTGCGACACTCTGGATTCAAGATAAACGGCAAATGACCAAATATATCGTGAATTAAATCTGGGCCATGTGCAAAAAAAATTTCTTGGGGGCTACGAATCTGTCGCGAAATAGGCATCACGCACCGATCTAACATGCGTGCTATTTCCCAAGAAGGAGCAAGTCCATCAACGTATATGGCGACCCATCCAATAGGATTTAGCAACTCATTTATCTCAGCGATAGATGGAATATGATCTGCATATTTTTCTAACACCTTCATGCTGTCTAAATGGTATTGATAAATAAATTTTTCGTGCCGATTCCAAACTTCAAAGGCTGCGTTATAAAAGTGCCTCCAAGTTGAATGCTCCTCTTCAGTATAAGAATGTTTATTTTCGTTGGAATTCATGGTTGTTTCATTCTTCAGAATCTGTTTCTAATCAAGTGGTGATCATAGATATAAAAAGAAGATTAAATTATCTATGATCTGGTTGACGGTGCATTATTAATTTCTGCTAGACCATCCCAAAATTTAATTTCTAATTCAATAGCCGCAAGAGCGCCCAAATAAATTTGATTTACATCATTGGATTGTGATTTTTTATAAACTACTGATAGCAAATCAACGGTATGCTGACCATCATGAAGAGCATGTTCGTGGAAAAAAGTTAAATCGTTTTCTGTGAAATACTTACTCTTATGAAATCCATTTAACAAAATCTTGTATTGATTTTTAGTAAAATACTCGCACCCATAGCTAATAGATCCCATGATATAATCATCATTGTTTTCTGTGGAGCATATAGATAGCATGCCCTCAATATATTGTTTGGTTGACGCAAGCATGGCTACTTCATTCAATTCATTAATGCCTAATTTGTTAAGAAATTTGTAGTACATTTTTCTATGGTCATTTTCTCTATTTCCACAGCCATATTCATCCCATAGGTTCTTAAGTATTTCAAATTGCCTATCTGCATCGCTAATAGATGACATTGCGCGGGCTAACATCTTTGAAAAACAAATCGAAACAAATCCGTATTGCTCTGCAAAACTTTTGATTTGAGTCAATGTTGCGCTCCCACTTCCTAGATGGATAAGTGCTTTATGGTTTAGCAGGGCTTTAACTTTTGTCTTGACATTATCTTTGGTCATAAACTTAAATCTCCATTCAAAAAAACTGTTTGAAATAGGAATGACGCAAAAACCAGAAAGTCACTCTACGAGACATGTTTCTATTTTTGAAGAGTTTGTTAGCTCTTCAAATTCTGGCGTTCCTGCTTTAATCCAATCATTCACATAAGAATGACTATTATGTATATGAATATACATATAGGCTTTGACTGTTGGCTCAAGCACTTCGTACTCGAACGAGCTTTCAGGCGGTAAGTAGAGCACATCGCCTGCGGAAAATTCGATAGATTGCCCATCTAAAGAGTCATAGATACAGACTCGACCCCTTAAAATGGTAGACAGTTCGTATTCATTCGTGTACGTGCTAAAACGTATACGTCCCACTTCTGAAGTCCAAATACCTGTAATGAACTCAACTTCCCCATTCAGAATCCCTTTATTAAATTCATGAAATTTCTCTATGGGGAACCCTCCTTTAAGTGCATTGGCTTTGGGTGGACAAAGAATCATGCTTGGTGTAATTTGGTTAATTTGTTCCGCCGTGTATTTGCGTAACCCAGATTTTGTTTGCAGAACGCTCATGAAGTAACTCCTGTGAAATTGATACCTTAAAAATCAGTTTGATTACTTACCTTTAACTTGTTTTTAGCTGGTTTGAGCATTGCAAATTATTTGTTGGCAAGATCAACCTACTAACCGGTGACAGTCGCTTTTTTGTAACGCTTTAATGCACCCTTTTAAGGTGACTGTGTATTGGAATTTACCTTATTCTAAGACAAAAACTTACCCATGAAAAGCACACTTAAATATATAACCTAAGTTGCTACCTATTTTCCATTTAATTTTTAGGAGAAAACCATGAACG
>CAUYTW010000114.1 GCA_963575715.1 Gammaproteobacteria bacterium
CATATCCATAATTGAACACTATTATTCATATTATAAGCTACTAGAGTCTAGCTCCCACGGCTAAAGCCGTGGGGTTTCTGCGCTGAATTTGGATGACCATTTGACAGATCTGGAGCAGAATTACCTAAAAATTGTCTTGCGCCAGTGGGATAAACTATCATTTTCCGCAATTTATTATTGCTGTTTCCTTTCGGTACGCCACGGGTATAGGAATATTTATTCTGTGACGTAATGCTTTATATTTTTCAACCAGTCGATGAAACGCCAAATAAAAAGTCAACTTAGAAGTAAAATGGTTTTGCTGTTACTTGGATTGATCGTGGTAATTAGTACGCTTGCCTATGGCAGTTACCAATATTTCGCTGAAAAATTGGTTGCAAGCGAGAAAGCAAAACTGCTTAGTATCATCCAAATAAAAGTGATGCAAATCGAACGGCTAATTAATGAGCGCCACGGCGACGCCGAAATTTTTGTGTTGCATCCATCGGTTTGGAAATCACTCGGCAATACCAATCCCGCAGATAATACCGAACTGGAAAAACTCGCCGCCGAGTTGATCAACGCCTATGAGTATCAAAATATTATTGTATTTACTACCACCGGACAGCCAATTTTTTCAACTTGCCTATGCGAAGTTCCTCTTCATGATACAAAGGAAATTAAATCTGTAATAACCAATCGTGACATGATCTTCATTGATTTGCATTCCTCAGTTGATGGAAGATTAGGCTATGGAGTTATGCACCCGATTTTTTCCAACGGCAACAAGAACGCCGAAGTGATCGGGGTGCTATATCTGGAGCATAACCCAGAAAAATTTCTTTTCCCCATCTTGAACACCCAGAGCGACTCTCGATCTGAGGAATCCTTGCTGGCACGGCGCGACGGAGATGAAATTGTCTTTCTGAGTAAATTGAAGTTCCGTCCCAATGCCGCGCCGCTCAATACCCGCCTGCAACTCGACAGAGATTCCATCCTTGCTGCGAGCAGCTCGCCGGGATCAATCAAGTTATCGCATGGTATCGATTATCGGGGTGTGGCAGTGATTGGCGCGTCTGTGCCGATTATTGGTACGCCCTGGATACTGGAAACCAAAATCGACCGCAAGGAAATAGAATATCTGGCGCGCATGATTGGCCGTGCCATAGGAGGCGTCACCCTGTTCGCAGCGCTGCTGTTCGCAGGTATCGCTATTCTCTGGTGGCGCAACACGCTGCTGGTTCAGGAGCAGCGATATACATTGGCCTTGCGGCGCGGTCATGCAATGCTGGCGATGACGGAAAAAATCGCTCGGGTCGGGAGTTGGGCCTGGGAGGTAACAACGGATACCGTAACCTGGAGTGATGAGATATTCCGTATCTTTGAACGCAACCCCAGCGTGGAGCCACCTCACTTTACAGAACTGTTGACTTTGTTCCCCGCCGAGGATGCAGCGCGGCTAAAAATTGCGGTAGAAAAAGCCATTACCCATGGCACGCCTTACGAATTGGAGCTGCGCATCCTCCGCAGCGACGGCACCATCGGCTGGGGTGTTGCTCTTGGACAGGCCGAAATTGGGCCTGATGGAAAGGTGACTCACTTGTTCGGATCATTTCAGGACATTACCGAACGCAGACGCAATGAAGATTTATTGCGGCTACAAAGTGAAATCACCACCAATGCCGCCTATGGAATAGCATTAATACGAGCAAATGATAATTTAATCATTTACAACAATCGACATTTTGAGGAAATGCTCGGTTATGGTCCCGGTGAGTTAATCGGACAATCGATTGTGACGATCAACGCCATCGATGAATATTCTCCAGAAGACACCGCTGCAAATATCATTCATGATTTGAATATCAACGGACAATGGCGCGGAGAGGTGTTCAATCGCAAAAAAGACGGATCTACGTTCTGGACTTTCGCCACGATTTCGAATTATCAGCACCCTGATCATGGAATGGTCTGGATTAACCATCAAATAGATATTTCTCGACAAAAAAATGACCAAGCACAACTAGCACGCGATGCTACCGTCAGTTTGAATCTATTGTCATTGTCCAAGGCGTTGATTTCCTCAACTACTGACATCAATGATGCCTTGAAGACCACCTTGACGGTCGCGCGCCTGCTAACTGACAGTGAACATGGATATATCTCATTCATTGAACCAGTCACTGGTGATAATGTCATTTATACGTTTTCAGCAATGATAGGAAATGAAAATCATCCAACCATTGAAAAAATAATTTTTAAGCAGGACGCAGACGGCGGTTATCCCAAATTGTGGGGACATGTCCTGAATACCCGCGATGGTTTCTACACTAATCAACCAGCCGATCACCCGGTGGCGAGTGGAATCCACGATGAACAGATTCCCCTACATGGCTTTCTTAGCGTTCCCGTCTTGATTGATTGTCAATTAGTTGGGCAAATTGCCCTGACTAATCCTACCCGTCCTTACAATGATGCCGACCTGGCGGTGGTTGAACAGATTGCCGTCATCTATGCCACCGCTCTGCAACGCCGGCGCATTGAAAATGCCCTGATCGAAAAAGAACAACGCTATCACGCCATTTTTGAAAACGCTTTAGTTGGTATTGCTCGTGCCAATGTAGAAGGACAATTTTTAGAAGTTAATCAGGAATTTTGCCACATCGTTGGTTATTCCCGGGAAGAAATGCTGTCACGGGGATTTACTTTTCATCGGATTACTCATCCCGATGATATCAACTCGAATCTTGCATGGTTCAGAAAATCGCTCGCTGGCGAAGTAAACAGTTACGTGATTGAAAAACGTTATCTTCGCAAGGATGGAGCGGTTGTTTGGGTCATTTTATCGGTTTATTTATATCGTGACGCCAGCGGAACGCCGATCCATTTTCTTGCTGCAGCGCAAAATATCGATGCTCGCAAACGCATGGAACAGGATTTGATTGCCGCGCGCGATGCCGCTAATGCCTCGGTTAAAGCGAAGTCTGAGTTTCTCGCTAACATGAGTCATGAAATTCGTACTCCGATGAATGGCATTATTGGCCTCTCCCAATTAGCTCTAGATCAGCCGTTGTCCGAAAGGGTACAGGATTATCTGGAAAAAATTAAAACCTCTTCAAAAAGTTTACTGCGTATCCTTAATGACATTCTTGATTATTCAAAAATTGAATCCGGTCAATTTACTCTGGAAGAAAATGTTTTCGATCTTGAGGAGTTGCTTGACACATTGCGTAATTTATTCGCGCATCGCGCTGAGGAAAAAAATTTGGCGTTATTTATCGCACTTGTCGGCGATAATATGCCTTATCGGTTACTAGGTGACGCGCTGCGTCTGCAACAAGTGCTAAGTAACCTGCTGGGTAACGCCATCAAATTCACCGAACGGGGTAATATCGCATTATCGGTTACTTTCACGGGGATGGAAAAATCCAGGGCTAGGCTTGCCTTTTCTGTCATTGATACTGGAATTGGCTTGAGCCAAGAAGAAATCCGCAATTTATTCCAGCCATTTACTCAGGCCGACGCTTCAATCAGTCGACGTTTCGGCGGTACCGGGCTGGGATTGGCGATTAGCCGACGGCTTTTACATCTGTTGGGTAGTGAGTTCCAAGTTGAGAGCACGCCGGGGCAGGGCAGTCGTTTTAGTTTTGAGTTGCTCCTGCATCCTGCTCCCGTGAACACCACACCTAGCGGAGCGCAATCCATTGTTCCCCGCATAAAATCTCGTAGTCAATCCAGCACCTGTAACCTGGTGGGCGTCCATGTATTGTTGGCTGAAGACAACGTGATTAACCAGCAGGTAGCTCGGGAATTTTTGATCCATCAAGGGGCGTGCGTCAGTATCGCCAATAACGGTTACGAGGTACTGACATTATTAGCCGGAAAGGAGACTTACGACGTGATATTGATGGATGTACACATGCCAGAAATGGATGGCCTGGAAGCAACTCGTCGTTTACGCCAGAATCGGGCATTCCTCGGTTTGCCCGTGATTGCACTCACCGCAGGCGTGATGGAGGAAGAACGCAAGCGGGCACTGGCTTGCGGAATGAATGGATTTCTGACCAAGCCCATCGATCCCGACACCTTGATTGAGGTACTGACGCAGTGTCTGCCATCAGGAATCGTTACAGAATCGACTGAAATAAAATCAAAACCAAGTCAACCGCTTACGATTGAAGGTTTCCACTTAGAGAATTTTATCCGTCTGGTGGAGAACGAAGAGATGATTCTTGAGCTGCTGGCGCGATTCCACGTCGAGGCATTGGAAACCATGGAGCAATTGGAGGCCGCGATTGCAATCAACGATTTGACTGGTGCTTGGCATCTCGTACATCGCATCAAAGGGATGGCAGGAAACGTTGGCGCAACCGATCTATATAACGCTGCGGCGACCCTGGAGACTGAACTCAAACGTGGAGAATGCACCGCAGCTGCATTGCACGCCCTGCGCGTTGCTCATCAGGCAGCCATGGCGGCGCTACGACCGCTGGTCGAAAATAGAGTTTCGCTGTGACGATTTTGTTTCTGTTCATCCTTGTCCCCGAGATACCCCAGGCTTTAGCCATGGGGAGGAAAGGGGACGGTTTTCT
>CAUYTW010000115.1 GCA_963575715.1 Gammaproteobacteria bacterium
TCATCCCCGCAACGCTACGCGATTGCGGGGTTTTCTCGCCAAAGATTTATAAATTATTCACAATTACCCATTGGAAAATAAAATTTATGCCAAAAAATGCTTTTTATGCTCAATCTGGCGGTGTAACCGCCGTTATCAATGCGTCCGCTTGTGGTGTAATCGAGACGGCGCGTAGTCACCCGGATAAAATTGGTAAAGTTTATGCAGGGCGCAATGGTATTATTGGCGCATTAACGGAAGACCTCATTGATACCAGCGTCGAATCCGACGTCGCAATTGCCGCGTTACGCCATACTCCTGCCGGTGCTTTTGGTTCCTGCCGCTATAAACTCAAGGGATTGGATAAAAGTAAGGCGGAATATGAACGTCTCATGGAAATTTTTAAGGCGCACGATATCGGTTATTTTTTTTATAATGGTGGCGGCGATTCTGCCGACACCTGTCATAAAGTTTCTCAGCTTTCGGAAACGATGGGATTTCCAATTCAGGCGATTCACGTTCCCAAGACCGTAGATAATGATCTGCCCATCACCGACAATTGCCCAGGGTTCGGTTCGGTAGCTAAATATATTGCGGTATCTACCCGCGAGGCGTCTTTCGATGTCGCTTCTATGGCTAAGACTTCAACTAAGGTATTCGTCATTGAGGTGATGGGGCGTCATGCAGGCTGGATTGCAGCCGCCGGTGGACTTGCATCCAGCAAAGATACCGAAATTCCCGTCGTTATCCTGTTTCCTGAAATTCTTTTTGATGAAAAACGTTTTTTGGATTTAGTTCAGGATAAAGTTACCAAGCATGGTTATTGCACAGTTGTAGTATCGGAAGGTGTGCGCAATTTCGATGGAAAATTTTTAGCTGAAGCAGGAGGGACGGATGCTTTTGGTCATGCGCAACTCGGTGGGGTAGGACCAATTATTGCGTCTTTAATTAAGGATCGATTGGGATATAAGTATCATTGGGCGGTTGCTGATTACCTTCAGCGCGCTGCGCGTCATTTAGCTTCACTGACCGATGTAGAGCAGGCTTATGCAGTAGGGTGTGCTGCAGTGGAATTCGCAATCGCGGGTCATAATGCCGTTATGCCCACCGTAGTACGGATCTCAGATGATCCCTATCGTTGGTCGATAGGTAAAGCGCCGCTTTCCGAGATTGCCAATGTAGAAAAGAAAATGCCGCGTAATTTCATTACTACCGATGGTTTCGGTATTACCGAGGTTTGTCGTCAATATTTGCAACCCTTGATTCTTGGAGAAGATTATCCTCCTTATGGCGATGGTTTACCGCTCTATATCCGACTGGCTAATGTTGCGGTTCCTAAAAAGCTCCCAGCGTTTGAAGTAAAATAATCTGCCAATATCCATTGACAAAAAACAGGCGTCCTCAAGACGCCTTTGTGATTGTCCGTCTCTACAGCGGACGCATAAAGAATCATGGCCACCGAATTAAACAAGGTTCAATGGAGCAAACATCTAATCCACCTTTAGGTATTGAGCAATTAAGATAATTGATCAATGCGAAGTAGCAACTTTGGTTAGATATATAATCATGCTCATAAAGAACTCAAGTAATTATATTTCAGGTAAAGCGGACGCGGTAACTTGATGCAATACGGTGCGCCTGGCTTTTTTTATCCTGGCTCCCTGAAAAAGAGCGTGTTATTAATCCATGGGCTGACGGGTAGTCCAATGGAAATGAGATATTTAGGCAAGCATTTACACAAATATGGCTTTACGGTATACGCTCCGGTGCTTGCTGGACATTGCCAGAATGTGAATGAATTACTTGCTACTTCATGGGAAGATTGGTACGCCTCGATTGATACCGCTTACCATGATTTACGCGAACAAAACCAAACGCACGAAATTTATACCGTGGGCATTTGTGCGGGCGGGGCTTTGGGTCTCATCCTAGCTGCGAATTATCCTGAACTAGCGGGCGTGGCCACTTATTCGCTGGCGTTTCGGTATGATGGTTGGAACATGTCGCAGCTTTATAGGTTGACGACTGCGCTGTCACTAGTAGCTGGACTGCCTTTGATACGACGCATCCAATTCGCTGAAAAATATCCATTCGGTCTAAAGGACGAAAAATTACGTGCGCTGGTGAAAAACGGAAAAATATTGATCGAAGGTACGCTGGATTATTTTCCGATGGGGACTCTATATCAAATGTACCGTATGAATGAGCATCTTAAACGGGTATTACCAAGAATTTATACTCCTACACTTTTATTACACGCGATTGAGGACGATATGAGTCACTGGCGGAATTCTGAGTACGTGATAAAGCGTATTGGAGGAAGATGCCAGATGCGTTTACTTGAAGACAGCTATCATATGATTCATATCGATAAGGAGCGCCGGAAGGTTGCTGAATTAACCACGGAATTTTTTATTAGAAAAGGTAACACGCTATAAAGATTTAATACATGCTTTTCGTGATTGATTTTGACGGCACACTGTCACTTCGGGATAGTATTGACCATCTGCTAAAAATCTATGCTGATCCCGTTTGGAAGGATGTTGAGGCCCGCTGGCTGGCTGGCGAAATTTCAGCGGTCGAATGCATGCATCAGCAAATCAGCATGGTGCGAGCGGATCGCTTGATGCTTGATGCTTTTTTTTCTTCCATCGAATTGGATAAAGAATTCTTACCTTTTTATCATTATGTCAACGATTTTGCCGAGGTTGTTATTATCAGTGATGGGCTGGATCATGCCATTGACCTTGCGCTTAAGTCATCCGGTTTTCCACGCCTATCCGTGATCGCCAACCACCTTTCCTTTGTCTCCGATGGCATCCATATCGATTTTCCACATCGCAATCCATGCTGCATGGGTGGTAACGGTGTTTGTAAATGCGCGGTCGCCCACCGTTTATCCGCGCTGGTTGGTGGACCCGTGGTTCTGATTGGGGACGGAAAATCAGATGCCTGTCTAGCTAAAGAAGCTGATTTTGTCTTTGCTAAAAATTCGTTGATCGACCACTGTCAACGATGCGGTATTTCGTATACGTCATTTTCCTCTTTCACTGATATTCTTGCCGTGGTGCGGGACTGGCCACAAGTACCTTCAATTTGCTTTTCAAAATTTGAGTAGCATATATGGACAATACCGCCGCATTGCTCGAAAAAGATGCTCGTTACTGTTCCTGGGGCGACACCGTGCATTACGCCGATCCTCCCAAGATTTTCATCGGATGCGAGGATAGTTATCTTTTTGACGAGGCCGGCACGCCTTATCTAGATTTGCAAATGTGGTATTCGGCGGTTAGTTTCGGCTATAAAAACCCGCGTTTGAACGAGGTGTTGAAACGTCAAATCGATACTTTGCCGCAACTTGCCTGCCAATACTTGCACAAGGAAAAAATTGAGCTGGCCGAAGCCCTGTGCGCGCACATGGAGCAAAATTTTGGCGTTAAGGGTCGTATTCATTTCAATGTTGGTGGCGCGCAGGCAGTGGAGGATTCGCTGAAATTAGTGCGTAACGCCACCGGCAAGAATTTGCAATTTTCATTCATGGGAGGCTATCACGGTCGTACCCTGGGCGCTTCGGCGATTACCTCCAGTTATCGTTACCGCCGCCGTTTTGGGCATTTTTCCGACCGTGCTCATTTCGTTCCTTTTCCCTACTGCTTCCGTTGCCCCCATGACATGAAAAAATCAACTTGTGGCATGTATTGCCTCAAGGAATTCGAAAAGCTGTTCGAGACCGAATACAACGGCGTTTGGGACAGCAAGACTAAATCTTGCGAATATGGTGCTTTTTATGTCGAAACCATTCAAGGCACGGGTGGCTACGTCATTCCGCCCGACGGTTATTTCCTGGAACTGACGCGCGTCCTAAAAGAGCGCAATATTCTATTAGTAGTCGATGAAATCCAGATGGGCGTCTATCGCACTGGTAAATTGTGGTCCTTTGAAAATTTCGGAATTGTTCCTGATGTGTTTGTCTTCGGCAAGGCCATCACCAATGGTTTGAATCCGATTTCCGGTATTTGGGCGCGCGAGGATTTGATCTCTCCAGAAAAATTTCCACCGGGTTCAACACATTCCACGTTTTCTTCCAACCCACTCGGCACGGCGGTCGCGCTGGAAGTCATTCGCATGACCCAAGAGCATGATTTTGAGCCGACGGTACGTGCGCGCGGCGCTTATTTCCTTAAGCGGATCGAGGCACTGAAAACGCGTTGGAAGATGATTGGTGATGTCAGTGGCATGGGCTTGGCGTTGCGCATTGAAATGTGTGAGGCAGATGGCTACAAACCAAATCGTGCGCTGACCGAGCGTATTTTTAATGAAGGTCTAAAGGGCGATCTCAATGCGGGTGGGCGCAAGATGGGGTTGGTGCTCGATGTGGGTGGTTACTATAAAAATGTCTTTACCCTAGCACCTGCGCTAACGATTACCGAAGCTGAAATCGATCTTGGTATCGATCTTTTTGAGCAACTGCTACGACGTTGTGGTGCCGTTTGATTCATATCATTCTAGGAGTTACGCAGTTGAAAAAAAATTGTGTTAAAATACAACAATGAACCTACCTAAATGCACCGCAGAGGATTAC
>CAUYTW010000116.1 GCA_963575715.1 Gammaproteobacteria bacterium
ATCTATGCAATTATCATTCAGCCCCTTGTCCCCTAACCAACGCGCAGATTAGTAATGTCGTCCAAAATTTCAGAGTATTTTTCACATGCGGCTTGTTTAATGCTTCTAATGTCGTCCTTAGATGTGTCAGTCTGTTCATAATAAACTACATCATCGTAAAATTTCATGGAACTATCCACGTCGCACTTACTATCCGCAGAGAAATGCTGTAAAACAATGTCTTGGATTGTTTGGTCTATATCAACAGATTTTCTTACAACAGAAAAATCAGAACTATCACTCGGATTTACCCATGCATAACCTTCGTCTGGTTTCCACGAGCTAGGAGTTTCTGATGCAATCACATGACTATAATTTGGGTGCATTGAACCAGGTTTCCAATTATCTATTCGTTCAATACTTGCAGTATTAGCATAAGAACCGCCTGAAGAAGTACGCCCGTTTTTGGATAATTCATTCAATACAGCTAATGCGGTTCCAGGTGGAAATACGGCAAAATAGTCGCCCCATTTTATATCTGACAAACTAAGGTCTCTATCCAAATAAACAACCCCGCCGCAAGCGGCGGGGTATTTTTGCACTACGGTTCGCACGCTATGCGGCTCACCTTCGTTTTACAGTGCCTTATCAGACACTGTATTTTCGTACGCCGCAAGCGGCGGGGAATATAACCCTCTAAGAGATTCAATGTACATGATAAACCTCATTCTTGCGTCTTCTTCCCCATTTCGCCGCGAACTTCTTACGCGCCTTGGTTTGCCGTTTGCCTGCGTAGCTCCCGAACTGGATGAAACCCCTTTGGCGGAAGAAACGCCTCAAGCACTAGTACGCCGTCTTGCCGAGGGTAAGGCCCGAGCAGTTGCCGTGCGTCATTCCGATGCCCTCATCATTGGCTCCGACCAAGTAGCTGTACTAGATAATAAAATTATTGGTAAGCCTGGCGACCATGCGCGCGCAGTGGAGCAACTTCGCGCCGCTTCTGGGCAACGAGTGGAATTTTTTACGGGATTATGTCTTTTTGATACCTTCACCGGTCAGGTCCAGGTGGAAGTCGTGCCCTATGCCGTTGTTTTCAGAACGCTTTCTGAAGACCTCATCGAAAATTACCTGCGTCGGGAGCAACCCTACCATTGCGCTGGTGCCTTCCGTGCTGAGGCGCTCGGAATCGTGCTTTTTGAACGATTGGAAGGCGACGATCCGAATGCCTTAATTGGATTACCCCTCATTCGTCTGGTAAGGATGCTGGAAAAATTTGGCATAAACTTTTTAAATTGAGCATCTCAGTGTCGCCTCGACTCCATCAAGCTTCTAATGCCGATTTTCCCATGAGAGAAGCGGATCGTTGTGTAATGTGTGGGATGTGCCTGGCATATTGCCCAACCTATCGAAAAACTCTGGAAGAGGGAGAATCACCTCGCGGACGGATCGCGCTCATGATGGCCTTGGCTAATGGTGACCTTCCGCCCTCGCCCCGCCTGCGTTTTCATCTGGATCACTGTTTGGTATGCCGCGCCTGTGAACGCATTTGTCCTACGGGAGTACCTTACGGCCGGATTATTGACTCCGGGCGTGCATTATTGCTTGAGACCGATCCACCGGCGCTGTCGAAACGCCTTGTTCGGCAGGTGTTATTGCAGGAGTTAATCGCCCAGCCACGACGGCTACGTGGTTTAGGATGGATACTGTACGCACTCCAACGTGTTGGTCTTACCCAACTCGCGCCGCTAATTGGCTTGGGACGGCTCGCCGACTTATTGCCACCCATCGATCCGCCCAATCCCTTTCTCAAGCATTATCCAGCGAGGGGTTTTGAACGCGGGCGCATTGCCTTGTTCACGGGCTGCGTCACTTCAATCATGGACCGCGCTACTCTGGAAGCAGCACTGAGGGTGCTGACTTCCCTTGGGTATCAAGTAGATGTACCTGCTCGGCAGGGTTGTTGTGGTGCCCTACATCTTCATGCTGGCGAGGTTGCGGGCGCTCAACGATTGATTCAACGTAATCTGGAAGTTTTTGCTGGCACTGGAGAAGGTGCCATCGTGACCACTGCTAGTGGTTGCGCCGCCACCCTCGTTGAATATCCCACGCGGAATGGGACGACTAGCGGAGAAAATTTACCCTTAGCGCGACGAGTAGTGGACATCAGTGAATTTCTTGTTCGGGTTGCCTGGCCTGAAGAAATTAAATTGCGTCCATTGAAAGCGCGGGTAGCGATCCATGATCCGTGCTCGCTTACCAATGTCCTGCGTCAATCGCAAGCCCCATACATACTCCTGCGTCGTATTCCAGGCATCACGGTGATTGCGTTACCTGGAAACCAACAGTGCTGCGGTGGTGCCGGAGCCGCACTACTTGGTGAATCTTCTCTGACTCGTGCCTTGCGCGCGGATAAAATCGCGGCGCTGAACGAAATTAAGCCGGATATTCTGGTGAGTTCCAACATGGGATGCGCACTACACCTCGCACAGGGAGCACGCAAGGCCGGGATTTCCGTGGAAGTGATGCATCCAGTAACCTTGTTAGCGCGCCAGCTTATCTAGTCCAAGCACTGATTTAGCCTATTTTAGGCAACAAATTATCCTCTCTAAAGTCTTATACACAAATTCACAATAGTTATGACAGAAAAACCACCAAAGAAAACTCCCGCTTTCCTTACCATGGATCAAGCGATTGATGATGCAATCGATCTAGTAGCTGAACTAGAGACACTCGATGTCAAACTGATCTTGGAGGGTGAACAGCTACGTTATAGCGCTCCCAAGGGAGGACTAAACCCGGCGTTGCTAACACGGATGAAGGCCCACAAGCTGGAAATTTTGGCGCTGCTGCGGGAACGCGTCTACGCGGCGCGATTATTGACTGATCCAATTCCGGTACAACCCCCTGGAACGGTTCCGCCACTTTCTTTCGCGCAGCAGCGTTTTTGGTTCCTGGACCAGATGGCGGGAGGGAATTCACCGATATATAACATGCTGCCAATCGTCATGCGTATTGATGGCGCGTTCGATCCGGCCCTGTTACAGGGAATCATGGATACGTTGGTGGCGCGTCATCAAGTATTGTCAAATCGTTTCGCCATTGAGGAGGATGCCCCGCGCCAATGGCCAGGACAAGGTGGTTCAGTACCGATTAGTCATTATAATTTCAGCGATCTAGCTCCGATTGAGACGGAAGTGGCGACTGCCGCCGTGATCCGTGATGAAGGTGAGCGGTCGTTCGACTTGACCAAGGGAGGACCACTGCTGCGGCTGGGGGTGATCCGACTCGCAGAACAGCGACATATCTTGGTGCTCACCATGCACCATATCGTCGGCGATGGCTGGTCGATGGGTATCTTGGTTGATGAATTTTCGCAGTTGTACCGCGCACGACAACGCGGCATACCGGTCACACTGCCAGCACTGTCGATCCAGTATGGTGATTTTGCCGCTTGGGAACGGCACCGACTCAGTGGCGTCTTTTTGCGGCAGCAGATCCACTTTTGGCAACGCGCGCTGGCCGGCGCGCCCACCCTGCTGGAACTGCCCACCGATCGGCAGAGGCCACGCTTGCAGAGCTATAACGGCACGACTTACTCATTCTTCCTCGACCGCGAACTGACTGCGCGCCTGCGCCAGGCATGTAATCGTTTTAGCGTGACACCGTTCATGTTGTTGTTGGCGACATTTGGGGCATTGCTCGGTCGCTACAGCGGCCAGGAAGATCTGATTATTGGCACGCCGCTATCCGTGCGTCCTCATCCTCAGTGCGAGGGGTTGATTGGTTTATTTCTGAACACGTTGCCTCTGCGCATCGATCTGAGCGGCAATCCCGGTTTTGCCGAACTGGTGCAGCGGGTACGACGACAAGCCCTGGCCGCCTATCAGCATGGTGAGGTTCCGTTCGAGGATCTGCTCCAGGCGTTACATATCGACCGCGCGCTGAACCATACCCCGCTATTTCAGGTACTGTTCGCGCTGCAAAACGCGCCGATTGATCCGATTGATATCAGTGGACTAACTATCACCCCCCAAGAAACCGAAAATAGTAAGGCACCTTTCGATCTGGTGCTGTCGATGGAGGAACAGGGAGAGGTCATCAGCGGTCGTTTTCGTTATAACACTGATCTGTTTGATCAAACCACCATCGTACGGCTCGCAAATTATTTCTCACGTTTGCTTGACGGCGCATTGACTAATAGCGATCAACCGCTTGGCCTGCTGCCTTTGCTCAGTGATGCCGAACTCCACGCCCAACAACAGTGGCGCGGCGGTGGGAGCATATTTCCGGTTAAGGAAACACTGATTACCTTGTTTGAGCGGCAGGTAGCGACACGTCCGACCCAAACCGCGCTGATTTGTGACAGCGTAATTTGGAGTTATGCGGAATTGAACCGGCGCGCCAACCGCATTGCTCATCGATTAGTTCGGCTCGGCGTGCGTTCTGGCGACCGAGTGGGATTGTGCATGCAACGCTCCGCCG
>CAUYTW010000117.1 GCA_963575715.1 Gammaproteobacteria bacterium
ACGGTGAAATATTTCTAATACGGATGATAGTATTGGATAATCACTAGGTTTCCCAGGTCCAGGTGAAATGACAATCGCTCTCGGATTCAATGCATCGAGATGCTGTGTCATCAAATCATTTACAGAAATGATTTTCACTTCTTCAGTAGTTTGTACTTTAATATAATCTATTAAGTTATATGTAAAGGAATCTTGATTATCTATCATTAAAATCATATTCATACCTCAATTATCGATAAAGATTGTTAATTATTATAGTTGTTACTCTCTATTATCACAGAACATGACTTGATTTTATATAGTATTTCGTTTATTCTATGTTCCGTGCAAAATAATAACAGAGGTTCCTAGCCGAAACCCTCTATAAAAAACTAGACATGAAAATTTCAACAATGAATTTCTTCATATTTATAATGTTAAGACTATATATGTCTTTAATATTTCTGTCTATCTTTTTTATAGAGATAGACTTTTTTTATGCAAAATTATCACAATGATGAGGAGTCATATCAATGTCACAAAATGACTTAAATAAAGAAAAAGCACTTGTCGTATTTAGTGGTGGTCAAGATAGTACGACATGCTTATTTTACGCTAAAAAACATTTTAAAGAAGTAGAACTCGTTACATTTAATTACGGACAAAGACATGATAAAGAAATTGAAGTTGCAAAAAAAATTGCAAAAGAACAAAATTTGAAACATCATATTTTAGATATGTCATTACTATCTCAACTTACTCCCAATGCACTTACACAACATGAGTTAAGTATTGAAGATAATGATGATGGTATTCCTAATACTTTCGTACCAGCTAGAAATCTATTGTTTTTATCTTTTGCTGGCGCGTTAGCCTATCAAATTCATGCTAAACATATTATTACTGGTGTTTGTGAAACAGATTTTTCAGGTTATCCAGATTGTAGAGATAGCTTTATCAAATCTATGAATGTAACTTTAAGTCTTTCAATGGATAAAGACTTTGTCATTCATACACCATTAATGTGGTTAGACAAAGCACAGACATGGGCACTCAGCGATAAGCTAGGTGTGTTAGATTATATTCGCCACAACACATTAACATGTTATAACGGTATCATTGGTGATGGTTGTGGTGAATGTCCAGCATGTCACTTAAGAGCTCGAGGTTTAAAACATTATCTTGAACATAAAGGAGAAGAATAAGGAAATGCAACAAATATATCCAAGTGTCACTCACCCATATCAATTCGAACTTAACAAAGATTTTAACTTTTCAGCTGCACATTACATTCCCTTTGAAGAAGCGGGAAAATGTATTCGTACACACGGTCATACGTATTACGTCAACTTAACAATCGCTGGTAATACACTAGATAAATGTGGATTTTTAGTTAATTTTAGAGATTTAAAAAAGCTAGTTCATGAACAATTTGACCATTATTTGCTTAATGACTTACCTGCTTTTAAGGATAAAAGTCCCTCAACAGAAATTGTCGCACAAACGATTTACCACATTATTCAAAAAGAGTTAAATCAAAGAGAGAATCAACCGAAATGTGTTCAAGTTTATCTTAGAGAAACACCTTCAAGTTACGTAGTTTATAGACCAAAGGAAGATCAAGTGTAAATGGCTAAAATACCCGTTTTAGAAATATTTGGACCAACGATTCAAGGTGAAGGTCGTGTAATAGGAAGAAAAACAATGTTTGTGCGTACAGCTGGTTGTGATTATCGATGTAGCTGGTGTGATTCTGCATTTACTTGGGACGGTAGTGCTAAAGAAGATATCAAATTAATGACTGCTGAAGAAATTTATGATGCGTTACTTGAAATAGGTGGTCATCGATTTAATCACGTAACTATATCCGGAGGTAACCCTGCGTTAATCAAAGGTATACAGGAATTAGTAGATTTATTTGAAGACAAACATATTTATACAGCTTTAGAAACACAAGGTAGTCGTTTCCAATCATGGATGACACAAATTGACGATTTAACGATTAGTCCAAAACCCCCTAGTTCGGGAATGAAAACTAATCTAGAAATATTAGATTCTGTTATAAATCAATGTACATTTCATTCACTTAATTTGAAAGTGGTGATTTTTGACGATGCAGACTATGATTTTGCAAAATTAATTCATCATCGCTACCCTAACATCCCATTCTATCTACAAGTAGGTAATCCTTATCTTGATGATAACGTTGACCAACATACAGATAAATTACTTGAAAGGTATGAGCAATTAGTGGATCGTGTAATGCAAAGTAGTGATATGAATCATGTCTATGTACTACCGCAATTACACACATTATTATGGAGTAATAAAAAAGGTGTCTAATATTGAAAAAACGTTTAAAAAATTTCTGAGTGTTATGAAATGATTAAGTTAATGTTAATTGATATAATGAAGAGATGAAGATTTACGAATAGGAGTTCAACATGATTATATATATATTAATTAACATCGCCATCGTCTTGCTAATTCTTGGCTTCGATTTATACCGACATCGTTTCAGACAGCTTAAGTTTAGCTCCATATTATTATCTGTTTTAATCAATAGCATGATTGATATTTTTGCGATTAATCAATTCAATTTTATTACGATGTTTACCGTCACGCTATTTATGATATGGACACTTTTACAAATATATTTAAATTTCAAGCTATATCCTTTTGTAATTTCTGACCAAAAGTTTATTGCTATAATACTAGCCATTGTTATAAGCTTATTGCAATTTATTACAGATAAATCGAGCACACAATCGGTGTACATGTCCATCCCATATTTATCACCCACGATATTTATAATAGGGGCGATTTTACTTTTTGTAGGTACTTTCAAAATAGACGAAGTTGAACGTCTTTCACTATTTCGTAAAATTAAAAGACCAATGACAACAGGTACAATTATTATTATCCTATCTCTCATATCAACGATGATTTTAACGCCCTTTTGGTATGTCTTTTTAATCATTTATAGCTTACTCATTGGTTTTATATTATGGCAAGGTGTTTTCTTCATAAAAGATAAAAAATAATTATCCTTGCTACAGTTAAAATAATGCTTTCACATTAAAATACGATACATCATCCAAACTTTACATTGATTTATAAGATAGAGGTTGGGACATAATTCCTAGCAAAATAGCCAGTAAATGAGTTTTCATAAATTCATTTACTGGCTTCTTTATTTACAATACTTCGTATTGTTGGCTCGCTTTCTTATCGGACAGCTTCAGCCTGTAGTCTTCAGCTTGTCCTGTTCCCTCAAGAGTCTCGCCAAAATACTTTGTGCTTATATGTAATTTTATATTAAAATACTTTAAAAAATATGGCCCTTTCGTATAATTTAATAAATACCAATAAACTAATTTAACGAGGTGCCTTATGTGTAAAGAATATAACATGACTCAACATACTCTACCAATGGAAACTTCAGTTCTTATCCCTACAAATAATATTTCACGACATGTAAATGATATTGTAGAAACAATTCCCGATACTGAATTCGATGAATTCAGTCATCATCGTGGCTTAATATAAGAAAAGTAACAGATCAACGAACTGAAAATAATCAAAAAATTATAAAAAAGACAATTTCTATATTATTTCAATAGAATTTGTCTTTTTTTACTTATCCTGGAACTTTTTGCCCCAGCCTTTTTTTATTTGTAGACAATATATAATGTGAAACATCTTTTGATCTTAGGTCATAAGTGATTGGATTAGCCATATTTTTCAGACAGTCTAATATAGAATTGAGAATATCATTATAGCAACTTCTAATTTAAAAACTTGTTCAACAAGAAAAAGTCACTGAGAAATTTACTTGTCATATAAGTTGTGTCGAGCTCATATTAGAATAAAGAATTCAAAATGAATGTCCTCCTACCCCAACCGTTAATTCTTATTAATTTTCAATATTGACACTTTTCTTCATTTTATCTCTTTTATTTATTTCATTTTTTATTTATCAAGCCTATTACGTTCTAATAAAACTCTTTCATTTTTATAATTATAAATAAAAATCATTTTGATTTAATTCTTTTTTAAATGTAGTTAAGAAATAGTTAATGGTTATGTTCACGTATTCTGATTAAACTATTCTTAAATAAAAATAGAAAAGAGGAATACATTATGAATACAAAATATTTATTAGCAGTCGGAGCAATTGTTACATCACTTACATTAGGCGCATGTGGAAATTCTAACTCGGAAAGCGATCACGCTAATCACAAAGATAAACAACAAGAAGACAGTAATGTAAAAACAGACACAACGAAAAAATTATCTGGTAATTTTGAATCTAAAAACGGAGAAAAAGTAGAAGGTAAAGCTAAAATTGAAAATGGCAAACTTATGTTAGAGAATTACAAATCTTCTAAAGGTCCAGACCTATATG
>CAUYTW010000118.1 GCA_963575715.1 Gammaproteobacteria bacterium
AAAGAAATGAAGTGGAACGGTTGTTCTGGAGATTAAAAAGATTTAGAAGAATTTTACAAGATTTGACAAGTTGGATGTCATGTTTAATTTTTTGTTATCTCTAGTCTAATTCTGGATATGATCAATTAGTGTTAACAGGCACTAATAGAGTAAATATTCTTGAAAACATGCTTTTCTGACTTCACCATGGTAATGGAGAGATACCGTGATTTTGTCGAAAAGGGATCTGTTCCGTAAACGGGCCTTGGGTTAATATAAAAAAATAGATGAACTGTTTACGCGCTCCGATAGTGAAAGGAACATCGTCATGGCGAATCCTCCCCCAAAGATTAATCTCGGCGGCCTAGCTCGTCGACTGGTTCAGGATGGTAAATTAACCGAAGAAACTGCTCAACAATATTCTGAAAAAGCGATCCGGGAAAAAATTTCTTTTGTCAATTTTTTAGTTCAAACCAACCTGGTTTCGGCAAAAGATATTGCGCTTGCGGCCTCCCAAGCGTTTGGTGTTCCCCTCCTTGACTTAGACAGCGTGGATCTGGACGAAAAAATTGCCAAGGTCGCGGGGGAAAAATTAGTGCGCCAGCATCAAATTCTCCCTATTTACAAGCGTGGTAGCTGTCTTTTCGTCGCAGTGACTGATCCGAGCAACCTTCAAGCCCTAGACGAAGTTAAATTTCAAGTAGGTGCCGCGATTATTGACGGTACCCGGGTGGTGGTAACCGAAGCGGTGGTCGTGGAGCAGAACAAGCTCTCGCAGGCCATCGACCGGATCATGGTGGCGGCGACACCCGTTCTGAAAGGTCTGGAAGACGTAGATCTCGAAAATTTGGATATTCAAGGAGGCGAGCCGGATTCGGGCCAAGAGGCCGTTGATTCAGAAGTAGACGAAGCACCGATAGTACGTTTTGTCAATGGTGTTTTGCTTGAAGCCATTAAGAATAAAGCCTCGGATATTCATATTGAACCTTATGAAAAAAGCTGTCGGGTACGTTTTCGTCAAGACGGCATTCTCCGTGAAATCACCTCAGTTCCACCAACGCAAACGACACGGGTGGTGGCGCGAGTCAAAGTAATGTCGAAGATGGACATCTCGGAACGACGTATTCCCCAAGACGGGCGCATCAAGATGCACCTATCGAAGACCAATGCCATTGATTTCCGTGTCAATACTTGCCCAACTCTTTGGGGCGAAAAAATCGTGCTGCGTATTCTCGATCCCTCACAGGCCAAGCTCGGCATTGATGCGCTAGGATATGAGCCGGAACAAAAGGCTTTATTTCTTAAAGCAATTCATCGCCCTCAAGGAATGGTGCTGGTAACCGGTCCAACGGGTAGCGGTAAAACAGTATCCCTATATACCGCAGTTAATATCCTTAATAAACCAGGACATAACATTTGTACTGCGGAAGATCCCGTGGAAATCAATCTGGAAGGAATTAACCAGGTCAATATCAACGCTAAGGTGGGTCTGGATTTTTCGAGCGCTTTGCGCGCTTTTTTACGTCAAGACCCCGATGTAATCTTGGTGGGTGAGATCCGCGATAAGGAAACCGCTGAAATTGCCATTAAAGCCGCCCAGACCGGGCACATGGTGCTCTCCACGCTGCATACCAACGACGCGCCACAAACCCTCACTCGTTTGGTGAACATGGGGATTCCGGCTTACAATATCGCATCCAGCGTCAATCTCATCATTGCCCAGCGTCTGGCGCGACGTTTGTGCCCGCATTGCAAACGCATTGTCGATCTCCCCTATGAGGAATTAATCAAGGAAGGATTCCAGGAAGAAGAAATCAAGGGACTTGAAATCTATGAACCTGTAGGGTGCGATAAATGCACGAATGGCTATCGCGGCCGTGTAGGTATTTATCAAGTAATGCCCATATCGGAAGCGATGGGCAGAATTATTATGGCGGAAGGAAACGCCCTTCAGATTGCCGATCAAGCTAGAAAAGAAGGGATTCCCGATTTGCGTCGTTCCGGCCTTAACAAAGTTCGCCAGGGAGTTACCAGCCTTGCGGACATTAATCGCATTACTATTGACTAACCATGCCCCCAAAAAATACTCAAAAACCTGCTTCCACGAAAGCCGCTCCCACTATTGAATTGTTTATTTGGGAGGGAATCGATAAACGCGGCACGCGTATAAAAGGCGAAATTCGCGGTAATAATGTCGCACTGGTCAAAGCGGATCTCCGTCGTCAGGGTATAAATCCGCTCAATGTGCGAAAAAAACCGACCCCGTTGCTTGCGGGTTTCAATAAAAAGAAAATCATCCCCAAGGATATCGCCGTTTTTGCCCGGCAACTCGCCACCATGATGTCATCTGGAGTCCCTCTCGTCCAAGCGTTCGAGATTGTTGGTCGTGGACATGAAAATCCATCAATGCAAGAATTGATTCTATCCATTAAGGCGGATATCGAGGCGGGTGCGACCTTGGCGGAGAGCCTGGCAAAAAATCCACTCTATTTCGACAAACTTTTTTGTAACCTGGTATCAGCCGGTGAAAAGGCTGGTATCCTGGAAAGTCTGTTGCACAAGGTCGCTATTTACAAAGAAAAAACCGAGGCTCTTAAGGCTAAAGTCAAGAAAGCGATGTTTTATCCTACCGCCGTCCTTATAGTAGCCTTCATTATTACCGCTATTTTGTTGATTTTCGTCATTCCCCAATTTGAAGAATTATTCAAGGGATTCGGTGCGGAACTACCAGCCCTGACCGTAATGGTGATTAATATGTCGAAGTTCTTCCAGGAATATTGGTGGTTAATTTTTGGCGGTATTGGTGGATTTATTTATGGATTAAAAGCATTGCATAAACGTTCAGAGGCTTTTCAATTTTTTCTCGACCGACTGACGTTGAAAATACCTGTCATGGGCGAAATCATCGTTAAATCGATCATCGCACGTTTTGCTCGTACTTTATCCACAATGTTTGCAGCAGGCGTGCCACTGGTGGAAGCCATGGAATCAGTCGCGGGTGCCGCCGGTAATAAGGTTTATTACGACGCCATCATCGTAATGCGCGAGAGCATTTCCACAGGTCAACAACTTCAGGTTGCCATGCGTGAAGCAGGACTCTTTCCCAACATGGTGGTGCAAATGGTCGCCATCGGTGAGGAAGCTGGCGCCCTGGATAAAATGCTGAGCAAAGTTGCTGATTTTTTTGAAGAAGAGGTCGATAATCTGGTCGATAGCCTTACCAGCCTAATGGAACCGCTCATCATGGCTTTCTTGGGTATCATCATTGGTGGCCTGGTGCTTGCCATGTATCTACCAATTTTCAAAATGGGAGAAGCGGTTGGGTAGTCCGAACATTTTTATCCCAGTGAATAATTTACTGGTTTTTCCTATTTGGTGGATTGCAGCGACGGCGGGTCTGCTGGGCTTGGTAGTGGGGAGTTTTCTAAACGTGGTGATCCACCGTCTCCCCAGAATGCTTGAGCGGCAGTGGCGGTTAGAATGCGCTGCTTCCTTGAAAACGACGCTTCTTGAGTCCGATATCACGCCGGCGTCCTACAATCTGGCCTTGCCTGCCTCCCACTGTCCCCGTTGCGGCCATGTGCTTCTGGCGCGCGAAAATATTCCCTTGTTGAGTTTTCTGCTGCAACGCGGGCGGTGTCGTTCCTGTGGTGAAGCGATTCCGTGGCGTTATCCCGTCATTGAAGCAATTACAGGATTGAGCGCGGCGTTCGTGGTCTGGCATTTCGGCCCGACCACTCAAGCGTTTGCCACTCTGTGCTTTACTGGAATCCTGATCGCCGCCTCGGCCATTGACCTAGAACACCAGATTCTTCCTGACGTTCTTACCCTGCCTTTGCTATGGCTGGGGCTTGCCCTGAGCCTGCATGGAGTATTCGTTGATTCATCGACGGCAATTATTGGTGCCATGGCGGGTTATCTTTCCCTGTGGAGCGTTTATTGGGGCTTTCGCCTCTTGACCGGTAAGGAAGGCATGGGGTATGGGGATTTCAAACTTTTAGCCGCACTGGGTGCCTGGATGGGCTGGCGGACGCTGCCATTGGTGCTATTTTTTTCTTCCCTGGTAGGAGCGGTGGTAGGTATTCTATTGATTATTACTCGGGGTCGGAGTCGCCACCAACCTATCCCGTTTGGGCCATTTTTGGCTGTAGCAGGCTGGATCGTTCTGCTTTGGGGTGATGATTTATTGAATGCCTATCTACGCTGGAGCAGTCGATTACTGTTGTGATTTTGGAGTTTGCCCAGAAGGCAGATTTTATCTACTCTTCCGGGTCTTCTTTAACAGAACTGCATACCCTGACCCTAAAGTACTGGTAGCGTCAGGAACCCCACGCCTAAAGGCGGGGGCTTGAGAAGTCAAATTCACAAGTTCG
>CAUYTW010000119.1 GCA_963575715.1 Gammaproteobacteria bacterium
CATATCCTTAATTGAACACTATTATTCATATTATAAGCTACTAGAGTCTAGCTCCGTTCTTTTAAGCAAAAAACAGGAGGATGGCGCTGCCTCCCCATGGCTAAGGTCAGGGGCTTCCGTGCCGAATTTTGATGACTACTCCCTTCGAGACCTTGGGCGTTCCCGAGGATGCTGACGACACCGCTATCAAAAAGGCGTATTTAGCGCGGGTTCGAGAATTTCCGCCAGAGCGCGAGCCAGAACACTTTCAAGTGATCCGGGCCGCCTATGAAACCCTACGCGGGCCGCGTGAACGTATTGCCTGGCGTCTATTCAAATCCGACGTTCCCGATCCCTCGCCACTCTTAAATGCCTGGCTTGCTCGCGCTACCCCGCGACGGCCTGATCTATCGGTGGTCCATAAGGTTCTGGAAGTTGGTCTCAAGGAAATTCCGCCGACCTAGTCGGCGCTTCACTTCACTTAACTTATCCAGGCTCATAATGGACGACATTCAAAAAGAAACGCTTGTCCGCGAATTTCGCGCTTATTTGGACATGGTGGATCTCGCTGACGAAGAAGACGATACCGCTCCTCCTCCTGACCTTCATACGTTACTCAACGAATTAGCGACACTCCGTACTGAGGTGCGTACCCAGGCGCGTCAATTCAAAACTAGCCTGGATCAATTCCGCGAGGTATTCGACACCCTGCGCATTGGCTACGATACCCTGGTGGCGGAGTCCAGCCGGCGTGCCAGCGATCACCAGGCACTACGGCGCGAAACATTGCGCCCCCTGTTGCTTCAGGTTCTGGATGTGCGCGACCGGATCGTGAAAAGTCTGGATGTCTTGACGGGCCTTGCTCCTCCGGCCTGGTGGTGCCGCGAGTCACGTACTCTCATGGAAAATCTGCGCGCAGGTCAGGAGATGAGCCTACGGCGTCTTGATCAACTTCTGTCCTCCTATCAAATTCGTCCCATCGAAGCCCGAGGTCAATCTCATAATCCGTTTACCATGACAGTGGTAGAAATTGAATCTCGCATTGATGTCGCTGCGGGGATAGTCACTGAAGAAGTACGGCGGGGTTTTTTATGGAACGAAGAACTATTACGTCCAGCGGATGTCAAGGTGAATCGTGGTCTTTCTGCTGCTCAAAATGTGTTGACCAGTGCTAATGACATCCAAGGATAATTCGCTCTCCGGTGGATCATTGTGACGCTCACTCGCGGGCGCAAGTAGCAGGTAGTTAGAAAAATTTAGAAAAAAATGTGATTTTTGACTTTAGCAGTAACTTGCCAACTTAATCGCTGGATATTTTTATGCTCGACCCTTATTGCTTGCGCGCGGATCTGGATGAAACTGCGCGTCGTCTCGCCACTCGTGGCTATTCCCTGGATGTGGCGCTCCTCGCTTCCCTGGAGGCGGAAAGAAAATCAATCCAGGTTGAAACCGAACACCTGCGTGCTGAACGCAACGCCCGATCCAAAGCGATTGGCAGTGCTAAGGCCCAAGGCCAAGATATCGCTCCCTTGATGGCGACAGTTACGGAACTAGGGCAGCGTCTCAATCAGGCGGAAATCCGCCTCGGCGAAGTCCAGCAGGCGCTCTCCCAACTCGCATTCGGAATTCCCAATTTGCCTCATGCAAGCGTACCGGTCGGACGCAGCGAGGGCGATAATCTTGAGGTACGTCGCTGGGGCCAACCCCGCACCTTTGATTTTGCGCCGCGCGATCATGTGGCCCTGGGCATCGCCCTTGGATTGCTTGACTTCGATGCCGCTGCAAAAATCTCCGGCGCTCGCTTCGTGGTGCTTAAAGGATGGTTGGCGCGACTACAGCGCGCGCTGATTCAATTTATGCTGGATCTACATACAACCGAACACGGTTACACGGAAATTTATGTCCCCTACCTAGTGAATTCCGAGAGTCTCAAGGGGACCGGCCAGTTGCCCAAGTTCGAGGAAGATTTATTCGCCCTGCGTCATGTCGAGGGACGGCCCGATTACTATCTCATCCCCACCGCCGAAGTTCCGGTAACCAACCTGGTGCGTAGTGAAATCATCGATGCCGCGCGGCTTCCCCTGAAATATGTCGCCCATACCCCTTGTTTTCGTAGTGAGGCGGGGTCTTATGGAAAAGATACTCGTGGCATGATTCGACAACATCAATTCGAGAAGGTGGAATTGGTGCAATTAGCCGCTCCCCAAGATTCCTCTGCCGCCCTGGAATCTCTTACCGCCAACGCCGAACGTGTGCTCCAGCTCCTTGACCTTCCTTATCGAGTAGTAGCGCTATGCACCGGCGATTTAGGTTTTTCCTCGGCCAAGACCTACGACCTAGAAGTATGGCTGCCCGGTCAGGCGTGTTACCGCGAGATATCTTCTTGTTCCAATTTTGGGGATTTCCAGGCGAGGCGCATGAGTGCGCGTTTCCGCAATCCCGAGACCGGAAAGCCGGAATTGCTTCATACCCTTAATGGCTCGGGTCTGGCGGTGGGTCGTACCTTGGTCGCAGTGCTGGAAAATTATCAGGAAGCCGACGGACGCGTTCGTCTCCCGGAAGTGCTGCGGCCTTATCTGGGTGGGCGAGAAAATTTGTGACCGATTATGTGCGCGTCTGTCCCCGCTGCGGGCAGGTAAATCCCGAATATGAAAACGTCTGCGCCGCCTGTCAACATTTTATCGGCATGGAAGAAACCGTGCTCGCGCCCGCGAATGCCGCTTGCGCAACGAGTATTCCGTCCGCTGACCTGGTGCCAGCGCCGCAAAATCCGACGCAAGATTCTTCTGTCGGAGAGTCACTAACCCAGCGGTTCGTTTCAACCGAGCCGATGTTATTTTTGGAGGTGGCAAAAGATAACCTATTGCCGGTACGCCCCGGCTGGCGTCTCGGCCAAGCGCACGCCAGTAGTGATGCCGAGGCCCAACTTCCTGCTCGGCTCGTGGGAGTTGAGTTTGTCCATCGTTATCATTGTCGTTTCGAGCATGTGCTCAATCGCTGGTACGTCACCGCACTCAATCAGCAATCTTTTGCCCGCGACTTCACTAATCCCACCCAGGTCAATGGTCGTCTGCTGCCACCTGGCGAGCGATTTGCATTGAATGATGGCGATGAATTACGTTTATCCGGGGTAATTCTACGGGTAAGAATGTTGCCGAACTGAAGAGTTGGACGTTTCGGTAATTTCACCATCTAATCCAACCTGGCAGATGGTGGTATCCAAACTGGTGGATTTAATCACGGAGAAACACGGCCAGGGCAGTTTGGTGGAATGGCGGATTTCACGCCACCGCTCCGCCTTGCTGATAATCCTGATTAAATTATCTCGCTGCGTCACGCCAAGTGACTTTAGCACGTCAATGAAGACCGGATTGCGTGCTACAAAATCAACTCTGCTTTGAAAATCTTTGTTTTCATAAAAATTCCCATACTGTTTTACCCATTCGAGCACGGCTTTGTCTCTAGCCAATTGATTGGCCGCAGACGCTTCGACCTCATTCATTTTCGTCACAAGGTTATAGTTGAATTTTTCCTTGACAGCGGCAAGATTGTTTTCATGTGCTGCTATCATTTGAGCCTCGTGAGTCTGAAATTGTCTAGTAGCAAGCCAGAAACCAATTCCTAATCCAATCAACGCGACCGATAACAGCGCGCAGACGATAACCAGCGGCCACTGCGCGGAACGAGCTTGTTTAATTCGTTCGTCGGCTATTTTTAGCGCGCCGTTGATCAATTTTTCAGTAGTTGATGCCTCGGCGGTGGTAATAGAGGCGCGTGCAGCCTCGCGCGTCGCATCCAGAATGCGTGCGGGAGCTTCCTCGTAGAGTTTTTGGTAGTAATCAAGGGCAATTAAAATCGTCCAGAGCGGATCATCATCCGGCAGGCGCAATGCCTTCTGTACCGATATTAATCGAATTTTATCGGCTTCATTGGGTTGACGTTTAAATAATTCAATGAAGGTCTCAGTCACAGCGACCATGGCCGCATCCTCCGTGTATTATGATCGAAATAATTGAATTTTTTCTTTGCTGTCATTCTACGCGAAGAGCGCATCAAGAACCCCAAGCCTAAAGGCGGGGGTTACGCAGTTGAAAAATTAGGAAGTCATTCTGCGCGAAGCGGAGTCGCAGAATCCATCTACATAGATTCTGC
>CAUYTW010000120.1 GCA_963575715.1 Gammaproteobacteria bacterium
CTTGCAGGTCACCCCACAAGCCCCTCGATCCCGAAGGGTCGAGGGGTGATTGACTTTTCTTAAATAAAGAAATAAGTACCGCTAAGTACCGACAGACGTCTCAAACGCCTATTTTTGACTGATTGATGCCAGATGAGATAGGAACCTTACCGTGCTTTGCGTATGATGTTGGACTATGTCAGAAACAATCTCAAAGCATCCCATTGCGAACCGATTTCGGGGTTTCCTGCCCGTCGTGATTGACGTTGAAACAGCGGGTTTCAACCCACGTACTGATGCTCTCCTCGAGATTGCTGCGGTACTACTACGGATGAATACAAACCAGCGCCTGGAGCGCGGGGAAACCATCAATGCGCACGTCATTCCCTTTCCGGGGGCGAATTTGGAACGTTCCGCCCTGGCATTCACTGGAATCGATCCTTATCATCCTTTCCGTTTCGCCGTGCCTGAGCGGGATGCATTAGAAAACATTTTTTTACCGATCCGCCAGGCCATCCATGTTACGGGATGCAGCCGCGCAGTTCTTGTCGGCCATAATCCTTCCTTCGATATTGCTTTTCTGAAAGCAGCTGTAGAGCGTAGCGATATTAAGCGCAATCCTTTTCATTCCTTTACCACGTTTGATACCGCCACTCTGGCGGCCCTCGCCTTTGGTCAGACTGTGCTTGCAAAAGCGGTCCAAGCTGCTGGCCTTCCTTGGAATCCTAACGAAGCTCATTCTGCCATCTACGACGCCGAAAGCACCGCCGACCTGTTTTGTGCGATCATCAACCATTGGGATAATATTTTTAAACACTTTTAAATGTTAAAAACAGTTCCCTGCTACTACGAAACGTAGCATGGAACTGTTTGAGCAACAGACGTTAACCCCGCCTTCCGTTGACCTTCAACGTGGTAGCGAGCTTCCCGCCAGCGATGGCTTTCTTCGGGATGGGTGCGACAACAGCAATGGGCTTGTTGACAATAGCTTTAACTGAAACCGCCTTAGTCATGGCGATTTTGATTGCTGCGTTTTTGTCCTTAGTATGACTTAAAGAAACCTTTACCACTGCTGGAGTGGGGGACTTAGTCATGGCAATCTTACCCTTAGCTGGCACGATTGCTTGTTTCTGATTAGGAACCACCTTGATCGCAGCAACTAGTGTTTTTTTGACCATGGTCATGGCAGCCTTGTCCCGATTGGCCATTTTTCCGTGACTTGGAACAACCTTGGCCAAGGTAACTGGAACTTGCGTGACTTTATCCCTGGCAGCTTTCTTCATCTCCACTTTCACCAAAGTTTTAACGGGAACCACAGTCTTGATCACGGTAACCTTAGTATCGCTTACTTGCGACTTTTCATTTGCTTTTACTATGGTTTCCTTAGCTTTCGATTCCACTTTCTTTTCACGCACAATGTTGATCTTTTCTTCGGAATCCTGAGATTCATTACTATTCGCGTCTTTATCCATCTTATTGCGAACAGACAAAGCACGACGATAAGTAGTTGGAGTGTCTATCCTAGTGCTTGCCGACAGGGAATTTTCATCGATCATAGCCATCATCCGACCTTGGGTTGGATCAGGAGTACGAACAACCCGAATTTTACTTTCAACAGTCGTCTCCTCTTCTTCTTCCGGCGAACGAGAGGCCAGCCGTTGCTGAGTCCCCGATGGCAGCCAAATCGAAGTACCCTCCGGGAGGGAAACTCGACCCTTCAACGCACTATTGGTCAAGGCGGTATTCATTTCCGTGAGTTCGCTCAAGGTAACCCCGTAGTCACGCGCCACCTTATAAATCGGAGCAGAGTGATCCAGCGCCACTTTTTCCCAGGCCTGTGGACGCTCGCGGTGAACCTCAGCGAAATAACGCTCGGCGTGGCGAGCTACTTCGCGGGCCGCCAAAAATTCTACATAGAAATTACGCGAATCAAAACCGAACTGAGGACCTTCATATTCCTCCAAGATGCGTAAAAAATCATTTCCAAATTCGGACTCCGCCCGCGCCATGCCCCCAACACCATGGTTATAAGAAGTAATGGCGAGGCCCCAATCACCGAGTTTTTCATGCGCATAGGCAAGATAACGCGCACACCCCTCAGCAGCCAGCACCGGGTCATAGCGTTCATCCACCGCTGCGTTGACTTTCATGAAGGTCCGCGCTGCTGGCAAGGTAAATTGCCAAATTCCTACGGCTCCCGCACCGGAACGCGCATGGGCCTGAAAGGAAGACTCGACATGAGGCAGGAAGGCTAAATCCTCCGGCACGCCATAAGAACGAAAAATGCGTCGGAAGATAGCATCATAACGCCCACTCGCTTCCACACCATTCAAGAATTTGTCACGAATGCCGTACTGAATACGTACTCGATCATGAGCACCAGCAAGTTGGGAAATCTTCCCCAGCGTTCTAAATTTATTAAGTAATCCTTGCTCGTTATCATCAAGATCTTTTCCCAGCGCCACTTTTTGTTCCAGGGTATAAAGACGGCGCATGAGATCCTCAACATGCTCATTAATAAAATCCTTTCGATTCGCGCCACGGGTTCCCTCGGGCAGACTCAATACTTCATACACTAATCCAGGATTGCTCATATCGTGCAGCGCCACCTGGCGATTTCCCCAGACGCCGAAGACATGACGCCAAAAATTTACTCGCGCGGCGAGCTCCACCTGGTGAGGAAATGGGTCATTGGCCGGAATGTTCTGGGCAAATGCTTCGTCTGGAAGGTCGGGATCAGCACCACTATGAATTGGGACGAGTGTGATTGCCACGAACACAGCAGCACTGAATGCCACCAGGAATTGAAAATTATTTTTGCGTATCATCAGTGTCTCCGAGAAACCTCGCCCTTGAGGGCGGTGAGGAAAAAAGACGGTTTTTGCAACCATCGATAAAAATGCCGGTCTTTCCCGGCGGTCAGCCCGTAAGCTGCCTAAGTCAATAACCCCGCCCCAAAGGACGATGCTTGCGGCTGCACTCGGACGGTCCGTTGTCGTCATCGTGCACCACGATAGGCTAATTGACATTAACCCTTGCAGCGATATTGATCGCCGCGTTTTTATCCGCATTCGCAACATGTCCACAGCAGACACATTGAAAACGGGATTGCGCGGTGGGCTATGCCTCCCCGGCATAAATGCCGGGGCTTCTCGCGCAATTCGAGTGAATGTGCTTCTCGTCGATTACCCTTTTACCAAAAGGCCATCAGACGGCCTGCTTCTACCTTGGCTTCAAAGTTACGCAGAGGTCGTTCGCCTTTTTCTACGCAATTTCCGGTGGTGATATCAAAGGTCCAATTATGTTTTGGACAGGTAAGACGTGGACCATCTAGGGCCAGATGCGGGATATCAGTTACCTGATGAGGGCAACGGCTGTCATAAATCCGTGCCGTTTCTCCCTGACGATACACAAAAAGATGACGACCATCGCATTCACGGTAGGTAATACCACCGTCCGCCGCTTCCATAATGGCCATAACATCATGCCACCGCCCTTCAGCGTTAAGATTTTCCGGGCGAAATTCAGGGATGTCCATCTCCAGCAAAATATCAACTGCCCAGACAATTTTGGCAAGGCCGAGCGCAGGAAATGCCATCAAAAGGGCGTCCAATATTTCTATTGGTTTTACCCCATCACGTAACGCACGAGAAAGATATTGGCGAAAACCTTTATCCGTTTGAGAATGAACCTTAGTGATTACGGAAATAAGATCTCGAGTCTTGGGGTCGAGATGCTTACCAGCCTCTTTCAAAAACTTAAAATAGGGTAATACTGCATCGGGACGTGCGCTGATCAAATAATTAAGAGCGTCGCTCATTATTGTCTCCGAGATACCCCCGGCTTTAGCCGTGGGGAGGAAAGGAGACGGTTTTAGCGGGAAAAACCGTCAGTCAAAAAAGCCGGTCTTTCCCGGCTGTCAGCCCTTACGGGCCT
>CAUYTW010000121.1 GCA_963575715.1 Gammaproteobacteria bacterium
TAATGTATAGGTTAGTATAATTATGTACAAGTTTCAAGACTCAGTTACGAACCCGCGCCGTGGGTAAGATTAATGAAGTTGACGTATAACGTTGTGAGTGGGCGAAAAATTAAAAAACGAAACACGAGGATCACAATCAACAGCATGGGCAACAAGACCCCGATGCTTACTAGGGCCATGCCGAACAGCGTCTCATTTCGCTGCTTGGTAAAAGGAGTTGTATTTATTCGCAATCGCAAATATCCACTATCCTCGCCTACTATCCAGTGCGTGTGGCATACCACGCATTCCCTCTCCACGGGCAATGCCGCGTAAAAATCCATGTAGCCTGGTGCTTCATAGGTCGCACGGTGGGTGGATGAATCGAAATGGATGCCCTTGGGCATCACAAAATGACAGCTACCGCAGGACAGACCGGCGTCTTTTTTTTCCTGAAGGTGCTTGCGTACCCTGGGTATGTCAATCAGATCGCGCAGGTTCCAATCCTCGCGTCGAAAACGTCCATTACTTTCATGAAACAATTTTTCATTAGGATTTTTCAATGGTTGCCCATGTGCTTCGTCATGCACGAAGGGTAGACCAACACTGACCAGCCCGGAGCGATACAGCATGAAATTAAAACGAGAAAATAACGAGACTTCCATGACCCCGTCCAATTTGACGAAATCGTCGAGGGCGCGTTGAAAACTATTGCGTTGTCCCTTGCTGATGGATTCCTCGGTGTCCCGAATCAGTGTGGAGAGAAAACCATCACCAGCGTGGTGAATACGTTGATGTATATCAGTATTCAGATAGCCCCAGGCTATCGCTAGCATGATGATGGTTACCAGCACCGCGCCCGCCATTAAAAACCACAGTGCGCGGAAGAGAATGGAATGGCCAGATGCAACTTTTTCCCCATGAAGTCGCTTTAAGTCATAATTGTCATTCATCCAAATGCGGCGCGAAAACACCCGGATTCAGCCATGGTGAGGAAGCGCCGTCCTCCTTAATATTCGTTAAATTCAATACCTTCGCCAATCTGGCAAGTTGGTGGCCATGAAGAACCGCCAAGTTGTAACCGTTTGACGCAGACGCTGATGAATTAAAATTCGATCAACGAATCCCGTACCCGATTTTATCGACGCGCTAATCGGTCAGCTTGTGGCCCTATCTTGAACCGATAGCGTTCCCCGGAGCAAAAATTGGCGAAGGTATTGTAAATTAGATGATGATTGACTTGATTCAATCAAATCTGAAAATTTTTTTGGATCACACGACGATCATTATGGGCGTGAAACATAATTTGACGCGGAAAGTGCTCATCGGCGCAACCCACACAGGGATGCCCGGCGCGAATGCAGGTATTGGTATTACTGTTGTGACCAAGAATTACACAATCATTGTAAGTTACCGGCCCCTGGCAGCCGAGCTTGATTAGACAGCCATCCTCGCCAATATGCTCGGCGTAGCGCCGTTCCTGGAAGTCAGCATAATAGATACAGCGTTCGTGGATGAGATGACTGAAAAATTTTTTGGGACGTGCGAGTTCGTCGATCTCCGGCAGGCGTCCTAACTTGAGTTGATGAAGTAGAACGTAGAGGAAATGTTCTGGTTTCATCGGGCAGTTAGGCAATGCCACAAGTGGCTTTTTGATCCCTCTGGAGGTTAGGAATTCACGCAGGGTCATGGAGCCAGTAAGGGTGCCATTCATGCGTGGAACCCCACCTACAGCAGCGCAGGTGCCGGCGGCCACCAGTACACCGGCGCGGCGTGCCAAGCGTTCAACCCATTCAGTCATGGGCCGTTCCGCCATCACACAGGCATGTGGCAACGCCACCGGAATCCCTCCTTCCAGCACGAAGATAAATCCCTCCTCTTGCTCGGCCATGTGATCGATCACTCGCAATGCCTGCTCGCCGGTCGCCAGCGAAACATCGGGATGAAAGATTACATCGACGAATTCGGTGAGAATTTCGACCACCGAAACCTGTTCGATATTGAGAAAGGCCATGGAACAACCAGAGCAGGAAGTCCCGTGCAGCCAGATCACCTTGGGACGCTCACCTGCGGTGTGAGCGGCGAGCAGATCTTGCAAGCTAAAAAAGGAAGACGCGCCAGCGGCAACGATCATTTTCCACAAGGAGGCGAGAAATTCACGGCGAGAGAAAGCCATTGATAAACCGTTATTAATGAATGGAACAGGCCATGCAGGGGTCGGTGGATCGCACGACCCGCGCCAGCTCGATGGGATTTTCCGGATCCTGGATGCGCGTGCCAATGAGCATACGTTCCACTGCGCCGGGTTTGCCACTTGCATCGCGTGGCGAGATATTCCAGGTAGTCGGCACGATCATTTCGTAGTTACGAATATAACCCTTGTCATCGGTTTCGATCCAATGCCCAAGTGCGCCCCGCGTGGCCTCGGTAATGCCTACCCCGCGTGCCTCACGCGGCACATCGCGTTCGACGAAGCCTAGTACCCCTGGCTCAACCTCGTCAATCTCTTGCTCGATTCGTTCAAGGATAATTAAAGCGTTGATGAGTCGCGCCAAGTGCCGTCCCATCACCGAGGGATAATCCCCAAGAGAGATCCCCAGTGTCTGGTTGAAACCGTCCACCAACGCTTTGAGCCGTGGATTAGTGCCTGCGTGATAGGTATTCACCACACGCGCTACTGGCCCTACTTCCATGACCTCACCGCCGTAGCGAGGCGAGCGGGTCCAGCTATACTTACCATCCGGTTTTTTTCGTTCCGCCTGATATTCGTTCCAGTCAATGGGAGTGAGAACAGCGCTCGCCAGAGGCTTTACGTTGCGGTCGGGACGATCCTTGTAATAGGAATGTGTCGTGTCCTCGCTAATCTTGTCAAGATCCAGCAGGGCATACTGTTCGTGAATCGTGGTGCCACCAGCAAAGCTGTGATGTTCACCGCGCGCATCGGGCAAAAATGGATAGGAAAGAAGATTGCAGTATCCCTTGCCTTCCTTGAAGTAGTCGATAAACGCTTGCGCCACCGCGACCACGTCATCGCGGAAAGGTCCTCGAATAAAAACAGCGACTTCTTTTAACCACGAGCGAAACTGAATGATTTTTTCCAAGGTGGGGATGGTTGTTACACCACCTGCTTCAATGGCGACCGGATGCGGAGCCTTGGCACCGAACAACGCCACCATTTTATGTAACTTCGCCATTACCGGGATTGCTTCAAGGTAATGACGAATGGCGGTCACATTGAGTTCCTGGTTGCCCGCATAGGCAGCCTGATAACGTGGCAGAAATGGAGCTGCGGGAAAAATCTTGGCGCTTCTGGTTTCCCGGACAACCCAATCACGAAGATCGAGCAAGGCAGTGTCCTTGCCCTGATAGGCCAGCACTGCGGTAATATCAATGAAGTCCAGCGCACACAATGTATAAAAATGAACAAGATAGTCCCACAGATGATAGGTGCCAACGATGAGGTTGCGTAGTCGTTGCCCGTTTTCGTTTGGTTTCAGCCCCATCGCGTTCTCGAGCGCCAGGGAGGCCGCTTCCGCGTGTCCATAGGGACACACTCCGCAGAGTCGTTGAGTTACTTGCTGGGCCACGCGGGCATCATGACCGATTAGCGCTTTTTCGATGCCACGGAACATCTCGCCGTGGCAATGCGCATCAGTCACGGTTTGATTCTCAATATGTGTGACGAAACGTAAGTGACCCTCGATGCGAGTCATGGGGTCGATGATAATGGTATTGGTCATGAGTATAGAGCCGGTTAATACCAAATTGGAGAGTCTTTAAGACCGATACATTTTTGTTAACTTTTACTAACAAATGTTAGTAAATAACCCAAGTTACTACCTATCCATAGTTATCAGATTACAACAAGGTAGCAGCCTTGTATAATTTCATCGACACCAACGACTAACTACCCTTGGAG
>CAUYTW010000122.1 GCA_963575715.1 Gammaproteobacteria bacterium
AATTATCGCGGTTAATATCATGTTTTTATTCCTATTTTAGTGTTAACAGGCCCTAGGTTAAAAAGTTCTTCGATGGAACATCATTCCATTAAAGCCCCCGCATTTATGCGTGGGGTGATTTATTTTTGTCTATGAATGCCTTCAACTTCAACTGCAAGAAAAAACAGAAGGCGGCGCTTCCTCCACCATGGCTAAAACCAGCGGTTTCCGCGCCAAATTTGGATGAACAATTAACAACGCCACGGCATGAGCTGCAATACCTTCTTCCCGGCCAGTGTAACCCATGCGTTCGGTAGTAGTAGCTTTGACATTCACCTGACCAACCGACACTTCCAAGTCAGATGCCAGATTCATCCGCATTGTTTCCAGGTAAGGAGCAAGTCGCGGTACCTGGGCAACGATGGTGATGTCAACGTTCCCCACAATCAGCCCGATCCGCCGTAAACAAGCCATGACCCTGCGTAATAATTCGCGGCTGTCAATACCCGCAAATTCCATCGAAGTGTCCGGAAAATGTCGCCCGATATCCCCAAGCCCTGCGGCTCCCAATAAAGCATCGCAGAGGGCGTGGATTACTACGTCACCATCCGAATGGGCCAATAGCCCGCGATCAAATTGAATAGTGACACCACCCAGGATCAAAACGCGATCCGATGAAAAACAGTGGGCATCAAAGCCGTGACCAACACGCATGATCAATTTTCCTGTAGTGGATTGACTAGAGCCTGTTAACACTAAAATAACGTGAACTCGACGTAAGCAGTATGATAAACGGTTGTATTCATTAACTTATAATCTCTAAGAGATCTTACCATGAATACATTAGGCCACATTGACTTAACCAATTTATTCGTTGATGTTGATGATTTTTGTAGAGTTTTTATCCCCGCCTGGCTCCAGTCCCTGTTATTAATCTGTGCATTGGTTAGGTGACACTCTTGGGGGGAATGGTTCGGTCTTGGTTAAAGGAAGAGGTGGATTAACACCAGAAAAAACATCCATACAAGGATATTTCTCGAATAATCAAATGTCTCAGCTCGTATAGAGCTAAAAAACCATAAAATGGATATCTGCTAGAACCCGGAAGATAGCAACCACTTGCAGGATCTGTGGTATGGCATGTTCATTTTATGGTGCTCTAGCTATAGCGCGATTGCCATGGTCGCTTTGCAACGAAACCTTGTCGTGGAATCCGTCTGGACGGTATACTAGATATATCTTTGGTTCATCATTCAGCGGTCGATAGCTAAACATCCATAGCTGGTGCCGAAGTCTGCGTCGCTGCCAGGCATGAATCAAAAAACGTGCCACCAATTTTTCATTGAAGCTACACCCTGGATGGTGAACGCCTCTGCTGATTCAAGCCATTACATAGAGTGAAGTCGAAACCGGGTCGATAATTTTTCGGTTTCGATAGCGTAGTAGGGCGTTCGGCGACAGAGGTTGGTGGTTCGCCCCGTCTAGTGGGGTTTGCGAGCCAAAGGACGTCGCGTTACCATTACTTTGGGATTTAGGGTATGCGGTTCTGTCAAGAAGACCCGGAAGAGGAAGAGCAGATAAAACCCGCTGGGCAGTGTCGATGATTACATCGTTACGGGCGGGAGGGCCACGAACTTTATATGCGTGGAGTACGATAGCCCCTAATCGTCCGGTGGCGATAGCGTTACTGGAATGTTGGCGTCCAATAAATCGCGAACCAAACCAGTATTCCGTCGGAACGAAGTTGGATGTTGACCGACTACGCATTAGGGACGAACTCCAATCATGGGTTTTAACCTGAATATTCTAAGTCAAGTTTTTTTAACAAAGATAATTCTCTGATTATTTAATTCTTAATTGGGGCCGTAGCTCAACTGGGAGAGCGTCGTGTTCGCAATGCGAAGGTCAGGGGTTCGATCCCCCTCGGCTCCACCAAATGAGAGTCCAAAGAAGTCCACAAGCCCGCGATACTGCGGGCTTTTTTTATGTCTGAATGTTCAGGGAAGACCAACCACGTTTAATTGAATCCAGGGGTAACTGGTGGTAAGTTGGGGTAGCCGTTCTGCGCTTGAAGGAGTTACCCCAAAATGACCTTAACCGATATCAATAGGAGTTACGCAGTTGAATTGTAATACTTTAATTTTGGTATAGATAAATACAACTAGGAGTTACGCAGTTGACAAACAATTGCGTTAAAATACAACAATGAATCCTCCGAAATGCAGTGCACACGATTACATCCAGTTTTTAATCGCCACCCCGCGTAATTATAGTTGCACGGAGGCTGCCAAAGTCTCCCCGATAATTAACGCTCCTCCCGCGCATGACGCTTTTACACGGCTTTTATCCCGTAAGGAGCCACAATTCAGATGAATTGTGGCTGGAAGTAGAATCCCTCATCGATAAAACCAAAGGGATTTTGGTTATCGATGATTCAACTCTTGACAAGCCTTACGCTCGTCAAATCGACCTGGTCAATTATCATTGGTCAGGGAAACATCATGCAACCGTTCCAGGAATCAACCTGATTACGCTGCTTTGGACGGACGGCGATAGTTACGTCCCCTGTGATTATCGAATTTATACTAAACGACTACCGGCTAAAGCCGGTAGGTTTCTCTAACATATTAATCTGTGCATAAGTAAGGTGACACTTAAAAATTGTGTGATAGGCTGTGGACTGGATCTCCAATTTTAAGAGTGTCACCTAACCAATGCACAGATTAATAGTTGTTACCACAAAATTAGAAGAAATCTGGTTTTTTTAACATCTAATTCGTTCAAACCAGCCTACCTTTAGCGGGAAAAAGCGACATAATTGCCGTTCTACTGGTTAAACTAAGCTATATCAAACATCTCACGTTAGATAAAATTAAACATTTAAGAATTAAAATTTAATGAATAATAAATTTCTAATAGATACTTTAGAAGGATTAACGGCTCCTAATAAATATTTAAAAAGCTGTTATATGTACGATGCAACGGGCGATAATTTGTTTCAAGAAATTATGAAACTTGATGGTTATTATCTCACTCATTGTGAATACGAGATTTTTGAGAAGTATAACGATGAAATGATGACTATTTTTTCTGACAGTACAGAAAAATTTAATCTTGTTGAGTTGGGGGCAGGTGATGGTCACAAAACCAAGATTATTTTGAAAAATTACGAAAAAAGTCATAAAAAAACAACTTATATCCCAATTGATATTTCAGAAAACATTTTAACGCTACTAAAAAATGATTTGGCGATATTGCATCCAGATTTGCAAATAAAGCCTATAGTTGGCGATTATATTAGTGCATTAAAAATGCTGATGAATTCTGAAGAAAAATGTAAAAATGTGGTGATGTTTATTGGTAGTACCATAGGTAATTTTTTGCCCTCAGAAACCGAAATTTTTTTGCAAGAACTGACAAGCTGTCTTGATAGTGGCGATATGATGCTCATAGGATTTGATTTGAAAAAAAGCCCTTCAGTGATTAAAAAAGCTTATCCTTCAAATATATTTTCTGAAAGTTTAGTTAAAAATATTTTAGTGCGGATTAATAATGAGTTACAAGGTAATTTTGAATTAGAGTGTTTTGAATACTTTTTTTTTTACAATCCCGTTAATGGCTTAGGAGAATCTTCATTAATTAGTAAAAAAAATCAAACGGTTAATTTATTAGCTTCTAATACTGAAATTAGCTTTAAAGCATGGGAAAAGATTAGTGTTTGCTATCATCAAAAATACGAAGAAGCTGATATTGAAATTTTTGCAGAAAAATCGGGATTTACGGTCGTGCGTAATTTTTATGATGTTAATAAATACTTTTGTAATTCTATTTGGAAATTAAAATAGAAGTATTGATAATGTTGATTTAGTTGTAAAACCTTTCTACTTTAACATATATAGGAGTTACGCAGTTGAATTTGTAATTCTATACAGGATTGAGTTTTTTCTATCATTCTGCGCGGAGGTCGCGTTAGCGACCGCAGTCGCAGAATCTATGTGTAGTATGTAGATGGATTCTGTGACTCCGCTTCGCTGCGCGCAGAATGACTTCCTATTTTTCAACTGCGTAACTCCTAATATAAATATGTTACCTATTTTACCATTTATTGCTCTGGGCAGCATAATTTATGTTGCTGTGAGTGATTTTTATAAAAAACGTTTTGATAAAGCTGAGTTATCTGTTGTTCCTACAGATATAATTGATTCTACAAAAGTATCAGAAAATTTTGACCCTATTGCTAAAGAGAAAAATGTTAAAAATGATTTGGTTTATTCAATAAGCGCATTAACATTAACTGGCATAGGTATTGTAGCATTATTACCAGCTTTAGTTTTAATTGCTATTCCAATCGAGCTATATTTATTTCTGCCTTTCATCAGGCGCGGTTATCTTAAGTTATTTGAAAATAAAAAAATTAGTGTTCATTCGGTTGATACAGTTGTATCTTTAGTTTTAATAAGTGGCGGCTATTTTTTTGCTTCGGCATTATTCTTTACTTTTTTCAATATCAGCCAACTTTTATTATTAAAGACACAACGACAATCTCAAAAAAATTTAACTAGTATTTTAGGTGAACAGCAAAACTCAGTTTGGTTATTTAAAGATGGAGTTGAAATAGAAATTGCTATTGATAATCTTCAACAAGGTGACATCATTATTGTGCAAGCCGGTGAAATGATTGTTGTAGATGGGAGAATCACATTTGGTATTGCCAGTATTGACCAGCATATTTTAACGGGTGAATCTCAACCCGTTGAAAAAACGATTGATGATGAAGTATTTGCCGGAACAGTTGTCTTATCAGGAAAATTATTTGTACAGGTGGAAAAGGCCGGTAAAGAAACGGTGGCAGAACAAATTGGGGTCATTTTAAACGACACAGCTCATTTTGAATTTAATGTGCAAACCAGAGGCGAACGCTATGCTGACCAAGCTGCGTTACCAACTTTAATTATTGCGGGTCTTACATTCCCATTATTAGGTTATGCGAGTGCGGCAACCGTATTATTTGCAACATTGGGGTCTAATATGCGGATTATTGCGCCAATAAGTGTCCTTAATGCTTTAAAAACAACTTCAAAGCACGGCGTATTAATCAAAGATGGTCGCGCATTGGAATGTTTAGCGAATGTGGATACGGTGATTTTTGATAAAACCGGAACGCTGACAGAAGAACAACCGCACATCGGTCGTATTTATACTGCCGCTAATTATGATGAAAATACTGTGCTAACTTTAGCGGCGTGTGCTGAATACCGACAGACCCATCCGATTGCTAAAGCCATTGTGCAAGCCGCACAACAACGCAATCTACCGTTAAACGCAATCGAACACGCCCATTATGAAGTAGGTTATGGCTTAAAAGTTAATACGCAGGAACAGGTTATTTGTGTCGGAAGTTGGCGTTTTATGCAGATGGAACAAATTACTATTCCAATGACAATGCAATCTATACAGGAAGATTGTCAAGAACAAGGTTATTCTGTTGTTTATGTGACGATTAATCAACAACTAGTTGGTGCAATTGAATTGCTTCCTACTTTGCGTTCTCATATTAAAGAAATTGTTGATCAATTGCATCAGCGTAATATTAAAACTTATATTATGTCGGGTGACAATGAAAAGCCCACGCAACAATTAGCGAAACAATTAAATATTGATGAATATTTTTCCGAAGTATTGCCCACAGACAAAGCCAATTTAATTGTCGAATTACAGGCACAAGGAAGAAATGTCTGCTTTATTGGCGACGGTATCAATGATGCAATTGCTTTAAAACAAGCGAATGTGTCAATTTCATTACACGGAGCTTCCAGTATTGCGACAGATACCGCGCAAATTTTGTTAATGGACAGTGGCTTGGAACATATCCCTTGGCTATTTGAATTTGCTGATAAATTAAACAGCAACTTACAACGTAGTTTAATTCTCAGTGTCATTCCAGGGTTTATCTGTATTGGCGGGGTTTATTTACTTCATTTTGGTGTTATCGCGGGTACTATATTATACAATGTGAGTTTGGCGGTTGGAGTTGGAAATACTATGGTATTAAATGACTCATGCGAAAAAATTAATCAACACAATAAATTAGGGCGTGTTCACAGTAAAGGGGGTTGAAAAATGATACGTTTTATGCTAGACGACGAAAAATGGGCGCGAATTGAAGGGCAACTACCAGGAAAGCCAACCGATAAAGGTGGGCGGGCAGTGGATAATCGGCTGTTCGTCGAGGCGATTCTATACATGGCCAGGGTTGGTAATCCCTGGCGCGATTTGCCCACAGAATTCGGGAATTGGCATTCCATATACGTGCGTTTTTCGCGATGGGAAGTCTCCGGGGTTTGGACACGTCTCGTAAAGACTTTCCAGGGAGACGCTGATTTGGAAGAGTTATTTATCGACTCGACCATTGTTCGTGCTCACCAACATGCGGCGGGTGCCCGCAAAAACAGTGGCGACCAGGCGATTGGCCGTTCGCGTGGCGGGTTGAGCACCAAAATCAATACCTGCGTGGATGCCTTGGGTAATCCGATACACTCGATTATCACGGGTGGTCAAGTCGCCGACATCTCTCAAGGGCCAGCATTGGTCGAATCCACCGCCCCGAAACTACGGAAGCCGTCGTGGCCGATAAGGGTTACGGACAGTGACGCATTTGTTGAAATCATCCTGGCAATAATTTACTTACTGTGAACACGCCCTAGGATACTACCACTACAATTATATTGAATTGACGTTAATCAGTCGCCATTACTACTCGTCTTCGCTCGATGTAACCAATATCCGCTACGGAAGCATCCGTCGCGGGGCAGGTATTAGATAAACAAGCCACTGAGGCAATCTGATAAACAATAACAGTAAGTGATTTAAATAATTTTAGTGTTTCATCATAAGTCTCTCCTTCTTTGTAGGAGTTGGAAACACAGGTTACGGTTACGTGAAAGCCGATATCCGCAACGAGATCCAGCGTCATGCTGGGACTGCATGTTTTCTCCTTTATCGCCTTATAAAGACCCCATTCATTCCCAGCTCGTGCCGCCTGCCAGGCCTTAGCCGACAGAATATCCTGCGCCGAGGTTGTTTGTTGCAAAATACTGATAGAAACGATGGAGGAAGACAGAATAGTAAGGATGACTAGAATGACAATGGCTGCGATGGCACCGAATCCGCGTTGCAGGTTCATGGAGCGTTATCCACATGAACGCCTAGCGAAAGAGCAATACTTTCATCAGATCTTTTTAATTCAAGTCTCATCCAGAGGAAACCGCTTTGTTGAGTAGATCCATGATTGGGATCATAAACAAAAATGCAATTTTCCACGTCGGTGGCGACCACAGCTCCATTAACAAGAGCGCAAGAAATTGACCGATCAGCATCGAAGGTTGATACAGTTCGATAGAGGCGATTTCCGACACAGTTATAGAATAGCGTCTGTTCAGCATTCGGTACGATAACGAAACGCCCGCCGTTGTAACCACTTGGGAACTGGAAACTAGTAACGGTGATGCGGTGAAGACCGTCTGAAACGCGGGGAATGCTTGGCGCTGCGATGATCTGGACGCGATTGGTACCCGCGTAAATATCGTCTGTATTCTGATTGTCGATGACGATCCAATCATTTTGGGCTGGTACCGTTGTTAGTGACGAAAGTACATCGAACTCCGTGGTGGTGTGAGTTACATCAAGCGGTGCGCTACAGGTGGTCGAGGGCAGACATGGTAACGGCGTATCATTGGCGGTATCTGATGCCATTCGATAGCGACCACCTGCTATTGTTGGCACGAGTTGGAAACAAGTAGTTGATACTGATCGAATAGAATTAGGCACCGCGCTACGAATATCGCGTTCAATGCGACGCAAGGCTGTATCCGCGAGGTCGATTAGATCGGAGCGGCGGCGAGTATCGACGTAACCATCAATGACTGGTTTGAGAAATAATGTGATCGAAGCAGCAATAATTCCGGTAATCATAATTACCATTATTAATTCGATCAGGGTAAAGCCATAAGATTTCATTAGGATTTCATGAAAAATTCTCAAAGATTCGGAAGTTATTAAAACAAATTAATTTTTTGTACAATCTCTAAATTGATTAAGAAATTAACACATCATCTATAAATTCAACACTAAAGCCTGCTTCTTAAAATATACAAATAAATATTTATATGCACAAATTAAAAATAATTCATTCTACGTTGATAGGCATTGCACCTGTAACGGGAGTCCTAGTATTTGTATCTATTACAAGCTACTAAAATAATGCCTCTTCCGTTTGTTCTTCGATTAAGTTCAAATCGTTATCACGAGCAAAGTTGATCAAAAATTCATAACCATCTGCGTTGGTTTCCCAAAGTTCTTTCTTTATAAGTAAAGATTTTATTCCATTACGAAAGCCGATCTGTAGATAGGGAGAAAAAGATCGCCGCCGTTCAATTCCTGTGGTTAGCATACAGTTTTTTAACTGTTCGGAACCCTGAAACGCATAGTTGGCCATACAGCCTTGTAATCGTTCTGCCCAGTCGTTAGAACGAAATATACGCCCTTTTCGAGTGATTCCCTGAATCACAACACAGGAGGGTCGATTCTCGAATTTGATTTCAATAGAAAATCTCCTTTTATTTGAAATAGCAGGGATTCATGATATTTTCAAGCGGGAGACCATAAAACAACTACCACATTTTGTCAGATTCATAAATCATCCTCTCTACCGTCAGTTTTTGGTAGAGAGGTTCTAGCCTGCCGTTATCGCACCAGTCGGATATTTTTTTGCTCACTGGTTAACCGCTACGGCGAATCCGTTTTGCTCTGACTCTTCACTCATCTTAAGATTATTGTCGCGAGCAAAAGATATCAGAAACTCATAACCCTTCGGATTGATTTCCCGGAGTTCAGGTTCTATTACCAGAGATTTCATTCCCGTCAGGAAACTGACATAAACATACGGAGAAAACTGCTGGCGACGGCCTGGTCCTACCGTGGTCATACAACCACAGAGACGCTCCGCCCAGTCACGCGGACGAAAGGTTTGACCACGAGCAGTGACACCTTGAATAACAAGACGTTGGGCTTTAGTTTGGGAAAGCATGTTGAACTCCTTACAGTTAGGAAAATTTGATTAAACGGATAAGGTGTGTTGAAGTTACGCGAATCCGTTGATTTAGTATTTTTACTTTGTAAGTGTCTATTACCCTGGGGATATACTAGACACTATAGGTGGTAGTCCTTACTATATAAGGGATAACCCTTACTTGAAATAAAGTTTACACGCATATTTTTTTTTGTCAAGACCTGATCCAGGTATTTTTAAAATTTTTTGATTAGTATCGACCGGCACAATGGTTTTGCTCACGATTAACCAATTCCGGGTAGTGGGCTAAATGTTTAGCGACCATTACACTATAAGTTTAAGTATCCCCTCTCACCGACTTTAGAGGTGCTCCATGCAGTGCATGATGCTGAAGGCGAAGCTGCACCGCGTCACCGTCACCCATGCCCATCTTCATTACGAAGGCTCCTGCGCGATTGATGGCCGGTTACTTGACGCCGCAGGAATCCATGAGTACGAACAAATCCATGTCTACAACATCGACAACGGCGAACGGTTTATCACCTATGCCATCCGCGCTGAGGATGACTCGGGCATCATTTCGCTCAATGGTGCCGCCGCTCACAAGGCTAACCCTGGCCATCTTGTCATCATTTGTGCCTATGCACTCGTTACAGAGCAAGAATTACGCCAATTTAAGCCGTCGCTGGTGTACGTGGACAACGCCAATCGTATCCGTCAAATTCGTAACGCCATCACCAGTCAGGTTGACCAGCTCATCTAAGATAAGTGTCAGATTCAGGCTCAAGTCATTGGTTATAAAACCAAAGGCAGCATTTCCTCCTCACGACCTATCGGGATCGTAGGATTTACACGCCGAGGATCTATGAATTCCCGTTCGGAAGCTGCGCTTTGCGTTGTTAATTCGACACCCAATCTTTTCGCTTACCCAAAATTTTGGGCGCGGCGCTTCGGTATCGCTCCATTTTTGCCCATGTCCCTGGCGGAAATGGATGCGCTTGGCTGGGATGGTTGCGACATTATTCTCGTTACTGGAGACGCCTACGTGGACCATCCGAGCTTCGGAATGGCTCTGATTGGACGATTGCTGGAAGCACAGGGATATCGAGTGGGGATCATCGCCCAACCGGATTGGCGTCAGGTCGATTCATTTCGGGTATTAGGACGACCAGGTCTGTTCTTTGGCGTCACCGCCGGGAATATGGATTCCATGGTGAATCACTACACCGCTGATCGGCGACCGCGTAGTGATGATGCTTACACTCCGGGTGGAGCAGCCGGACGCCGTCCGGATCGATCTGTAATCGTCTATTGCCACCGTCTGCGCGAGGCATTTCCTGGCGTGCCGCTGGTCGTTGGGGGCATTGAAGCCAGCTTGCGGCGGGTAGCGCATTATGATTATTGGTCAGACCAGGTGCGTCGCTCACTCCTGGTGGATGCTAAGGCCGACATCCTGCTTTATGGTAATGCTGAACGCGCGCTGGTAGCGCTTGCCGCACGCTTGGCGCGGGGAGAAGCCATTGACACTATTCATGATCTGCGGGGTAGCGCATTTTTGCGTCGTGGGCTACCCGCAGGCTGGATTGAAGTAGTCGCTACTACCATGGATCCACAGCGTTCCATCGCGAGCTTCCAGGATCACGCTCCTGATAATTCCTGCGGCGACGACAGGAGCCATACGGTGATTCGCCTGCCGTCGTTCGAGGAAGTCAGCCGCGATCCCCTGTGCTATGCCCACGCTTCCCGGGTTCTGCATCGAGAAACCAACCCCGGCAATGCCCGTGCGCTTGTCCAGAGCCACGGCGACCGTTATCTGTGGCTCAACCCCCCTCCGTTTCCGCTGACCACTCAAGAATTAGACCGAGTTTACGAATTACCCTATGCCCGTCGTCCCCACCCCACCTATGGCACGACTCCTATTCCGGCCTACGAGATGATCCGCTGCTCAGTCACCATCATGCGGGGTTGTTTTGGTGGATGCACTTTTTGTTCGATAACCGCGCATGAGGGGCGCATCGTCCAATCACGCTCCGAGGAATCCGTGATCCGCGAAATCGAGCAAATACGCGATAATGTGCCCGGATTCACCGGAGTAATTTCTGACCTGGGTGGACCGACCGCTAATATGTACCATCTGCGTTGTCGGGAGCCACACATTGAGTCCCTTTGTCGTCGGCCATCCTGCGTTTATCCCAACATCTGTTCCCGTCTGACTACCGATCACACGCCGCTCGTCAAGCTTTATCGGCGCGCACGCAGCTTGCCCGGCATTCGACGGGTATTGATTGCTTCTGGGTTACGTTACGACCTAGCGGTACTCGCGCCCGATTATCTCCGCGAACTGGTGGCTCATCATGTAGGGGGTTATCTCAAAATTGCCCCTGAGCATATCGCGCCCGCACCCCTGGCTAAAATGATGAAGCCTGATATCGTGGCCTACGATCATTTCAAATCGTTATTTGATCGCCATTCACGCGCGGCTGGCAAGGAGCAATACCTGATTCCCTATTTCATGGCGGCCCATCCAGGTACCCGTGACGAGGACATGCTCACCCTAGCTTTGTGGCTCAAACATCATGATTACCGCCTCGACCAGGTACAAACCTTTCTTCCCTCGCCAATGGCGCTAGCCACCACCATGTATCACACGGGCCATGATCCTTTGCGTTGCGTGAAACCCGGCTCTGAAATGGTCCATGTTCCCAAGGGCGAACGCCAACGGCGTCTCCATAAAGCATTCTTGCGTTGGCATGACCCCATTAATTGGCCGCTACTCCGCGAGGCGTTGCGGCAGATGGGCCGTTCCGACCTGATTGGCAAGGGAAAATTTGCTCTTGTCCCGTCTGAATCCCCGACTAGAAGAGGTTTGGGGATAAAAAATCCGCGAATAATTCATAGAAATATTTAATAATCTTAGGAGTTACGCAGTTGAATTTTAACCGTTTGATTCCGCTAGAAAGTCACTAAAAGATTATTTTTTGCAACCGATTGAAAATGTTAAGTATATTTTTTCAACTGCGTAACTCCTAAATCTAATAATTTAATCATGAACCACAGCAATGACCATCATTCCATTCCGTTTGGAGGATCCGTGTACCGCTTGATTTCCTGCCTATTGCTGGCCGCCTTGCCTTTTATCGCCGTCACTGCAGGGCCGGTGCGTTACGTCACCGACAACCTCTCGATTCCAATGCGCACCGGAACCACGCTGCAACACAAAATTCTCAAAATGCTGCCAAGCGGTGTCGCCGTAGAAGTGCTGGAAGCTAACAACGACAATACCAGGGTTAAGGCGCAAGGAGCCGAGGGTTGGGTACTGACTCGTTTCCTAGAAAATATTCCTCCTGCACGCATCCGTTTGGATCAGGCCGAACAAAAAGTGGCCACTCTCGAATTGGAGAACACCCGATTGAAAACTGAAATTAAAGGAGTTGGAGAACATCGCAGCCAAACGGAAAGTAATTACCAAAAACTTCAAGAAGACAATCAACATCTTCGCGCCAATCTCAATACATTGCGTCAGACTGCTGCTAACGTGATTGACATCGCCAAACAAAATGATGAACTCAAGAAGCGTTTAATCGAACTGGAACGCATTCGTCAGGCCCTGCAACAACAAAATGCGGTGCTCCAGGATCGCACGGCTCGGGATTGGTTCATGATCGGCGCGGCGGTAGCCATCGCGGCGATGGTAGTCAGTCTCCTGACCCCGAAAATGATACGCTGGCGACGACGCTCGCAGTGGGATACGCTTTAAGATAATCCCCACGAAAAAGTTCGTGGAACTTTTAATAAATATTTATATTAATTAATAAATTACTTATGTTTTCACCATCATCTTCATTGCTACCTGAAGGATTGCCGCCCTTAACGGATGAGGCTGTGGTGCGCATGGAAGAAATGGTTGCCTTATTGCGTCAACGCATCCGCGATCAATCGGGAAGCATTTCTTTTTTCGACTACATGGATGCGGTTCTCTATGCTCCGGGGCTGGGCTACTACACCGGAGGACTGCGGAAGTTTGGTGCTGCTGGCGATTTTGTTACCGCACCCGAGATTTCGCCACTCTTTGGTCAATGCGTGGCACGCCAGGTGGCGGAAATCCTGGTATGGCTCGGAAATGGAGAAGTTCTGGAGGTAGGCGCGGGAACGGGTACGCTGGCGGTGGATCTGTTGCAAACCCTCGATATCTTAGGAGTTGCGCCGCGTCGTTACCTGATTCTGGAACTTTCCAGCGAGCTGCGTGCCCGACAGGTGGAAACTTTGATGGCGCGTTTGCCTCATTGGATGGATCGCGTGGAATGGCGCGTGGACCTTCCCGACCCAGGCTGGGAGGGAGTCATTGTCGCTAATGAACTGTTGGATGCCCTGCCCGTTCATCGTTTCGAGCTGACTCGACAGGGTGTCAACGAACTTCGGGTGGCTTGGGGGGATAATGGTTTCGAGTGGCGCGCGGTGCCTGCGGAAGGCTATCTGGCGTCAGCTCTGGAGAAGTGGCAAGCGAGTTATGGTGCGGAACTCGATACGGGTTATGTCTCCGAACTGGGACTTGCGGCGGCGGCGTGGCTGACCACCGTGGCGGATCGTCTACGACGAGGCGCAATATTGTTGATGGATTACGGTTACCCAGGCCGGGAGTATTATCACCCACAGCGGTACAATGGAACCCTCGCCTGCCACTACCGTCATCGTCGTCATGACGATCCATTGATTCTTCCTAGTTTACAAGACATTACCGCCCATGTGGATTTTACCGCCATGGCAGAGGCAGCCGCTGCTGCGGGTCTAACCGTCGCTGGGTATACTACCCAGGCCCATTTTTTAATTGCTACGGGAATTGCAGAAATTAGCCCGCTAGTAAATCCCGCCGACACTAAAGCTCAATTATCCCTGTCAAATCAAATACAACGCCTAACCCTACCTCAAGAAATGGGTGAACTTTTCAAGGTGCTAGCGCTCACTCGTGGAATAAAAGAGGAATTGCTTGGATTCATGAATCGTGATTTACGCAATCGACTTTAACATCACAGATGTTTGATGATTGAAATTTATCATCACATCCTGAAACAGATTTGTAGCGTTGAGCGTTACCAGGCTCGCGGTGCGAGCGCCTAATGGAATTATATTGGATTCGCAATCTAGGCTTTCTTACGTCTAGAAATATTTTTCTTCCAAAACAAAATTTGTGATCTGGAAAGAAAAGCTCATTTATACGAAATGCAGTTCACGATTATTTAGCCGCTCATCTTTACATATTGCCTGTATCATCAACTACGTAACTCCTAAAATCTTTTGTTTCATTAGCGAATGGAATATGAAATTATTATTTGGAATCATTACTTTAATTGGGGCGCTCTTCATCTCAACAATTGCCGCCTATTTTAGCATTATTGGTCTTGCCATAATTTTTGCTGCGGCTTTTATGCCTGTGGTAGTCATGACCGGAGTTCTCGAAGCAGGAAAAATAATTGCTTCGGTGTGGTTGCATACTAATTGGAGCAATGTCGAAGTAAGCTGGATCCATAAAATATATCTTACTCTAGCGATCATTGCGCTTATGCTAGTCACTGCGGTTGGTATTTATGGATTTTTAAGCAAGGGTTATTTTGAACAAAAAGCTCCGCTCGCCAGCGTCAATTTTCAGATTATCCGATGTGAGCAAAGCATTGCCCAGGTTGAACACGAGAACGTCAGATTTCAAAATAATTTGGATCAGCTTGATAAATTTGTTGACGCCTATCTTAAAAATGACAAAATAACCATCAGCATCAAAGAAAGAAAAGAACAAAAAGTTGAACGTGATGCAATACAAAATCAGCTAGATAAAAATATGAAGGAAATTTCTCGGCTGAATGACGAGCTGCTGTCATTTCGTATGAAAACGAATGATATTGAGACCGAGCTTGGGCCAATTAAATATGTTGCCATGTTATTTGGACTACAAGATACGAGCAAGGCGGTACGGACGCTTATTTTGTTGTTAATGTTCGCCTTTGACCCGCTGGCGATTGTTTTAATTCTTTCTGCGTCTATTTCTTTACGGGAATATTTTGCGGCAAAAGCCATAACTAAAAACAATTCCTATCCTACTGATAAATAAATGAATTAAATTATAGACCTCGTGAGTAGAAGCAGCACCCGCCCTCACCAAATCAATATGGTTCAATTCCTTAACGAAGATCAATTTGATCAGCTACTCGCCCAAGGGGCGCTGCAGCGTGCCTGGATTGATGATCTCGCGCATCGAGTAGCAACTTTTCATCGGATGATTCCCCCAATCTGCACGAACAGTCCTTATGGTACCCCCGTAGCGGTATTCAAGGCTGTGATCGAGAATTTCCGCCATCTCCGCGTTAGGTCTCAAAGTTTCGCTGATCGACGACGCGTAACCAGCCTGGAAACCTGGAGTCGAACTCAATATGCCAGGCTTGCGCCACTCATGGCCGCACGGCGAAGTGGCAAATTCGTGCGTGAATGCCACGGTGATGCGCATCTTGGTAATATTTTCCTGATCAGTGGCGAAGTGACGATTCGAGATGCCATTCAATCCAACTCAGACTTGCGCTGGATTGACACTATCAACGAGGTTGCCTTGCTTCTTATGGATTTCGATGAACGCGGCGCGTTTGATTTTGCGGCACGTTTCCTGGATCTTTACTTGGAGGACAATGGAGATTACGCCGGGCTTGCACTATTGCGTTTTTATCAAGTCTATCAAGCATTAGTCCGCGCTAAAAAAATGGCGATCCACCTGAACCGGAAAGACCTGGACATGACCGAACGGGACGCTACGCTGGCCAGCTATCGGCGTTATTTAAAGTTGGCGTTAGGGTATACCCGTCCATCACCACGTTTGCTGGTGATTGCTCATGGTCCTTCTGGCGTCGGCAAAACCACACTGACCAATCATCTCCTCCATCGCTTGGGAGCGATACGGATACGCTCAGACGTTGAACGCAAACGATTATTTGGCCTCATGCCGCTAGAACGTTCGGAATCGCGACAATTCGAGGGAATTTATACGGCAGAAGCCAATCGACGCACCTATCAACGCATTGAGGATCTTGCGGCGGAAGTATTAGCCGCAGGATTCACGGTGATTGTCGAGGCCACTTTTCTCAAACGGCGGGGCCGGGATGCGATGCGCGCACTTGCGGCACGGCAGGGAGCGGTCTTTGCGTTGCTTGACTTGCGTGCCACGCCCGCGACCCTCCACGCACGGATTGTTGAGCGGCAACGGGTCGGGTTGGATGCCTCAGAAGCGGGAGTGGCAGTGCTTGAGCATCAATTGGCAACTGCCGAGCCGCTCACCAACGATGAAATGGGTGCCGCGCTTTTGGTGGATACTGAGTCGAATGTAGACATGGACGATCTCGCGGCGTGGTTGCGCGCGCGCGCCTGCGGTTAAAGCCTGATTGTCGTCAGGCTGCCTGCGCGAGCGCGGATCGTGCATTGACCGCAGCCCACTGTTCAAGATGAACTAGATCGTCCGCGCGGGTTTTTGCCAGCGGAATAATTTCTGCCAGCGACATTTTGAGGTCGCTGTTGGTCAGCTCACGATAATTATCGCTAAAGGCACGATACAGTCCGCTGACAATGGCCTCCTCAATCTCAGCGCCGGAATAGCCACGACTCGCCGATACTAGTCCCGAAAGATCGAAACGCGCTGGATCCCGTTTGCGTCGCGTGAGATGGATACTGAAGATACTCCGTCGTTCATACTCACCCGGTAAACCAACGAAAAATAGTTCATCAAAGCGACCCTTGCGAGTGAATTCCGCTGGTAGGCGTCGAATATCGTTGGCGGTGGCGATAACAAATACGGGAGCCTGGCGGTCCTCCAGCCAGGTAAGAAAAGTGCCAAATAATCGCCGCGCGACTCCGCTATCGTGAGTTTGGCCCAACCCACTGAACGCCTTTTCCAGCTCATCAATCCAAAGTATGCAAGGACTAATCACCTCAGCGGTATGCAAGGCACGGCGCAGACGAAGTTCGGATTCACCGAGCAACGCAGCGTACACTCGCCCCAGATCCAGTCGTAGCAACGGTACCTGCCAATCCATCGCCAACGCCTTGGCGGATAGGCTTTTACCACAACCCGGCACGCCCACCAGTACCACCCCCCTGGGAGGACGCAAACCGAAATCCTGGGCATCGGCGTCGAAGGCGCGCCGCCGTTGAGCGAACCATTCCTTGAGCCGTTCCAGACCACCAACATCGGCAAAACTGACTTCGGGTTGGCGAAATTCCAGAATGCCTTCTTTGCGTACAATTTGTTCTTTTTCGGCTAAAACATCGGGAACGCAAGCCAGGTTCAGCTCTCCATGACGTGCGAGACTGCGGCGGAGAACACGTTCTGCCTCGCTACTGGTTAAGCCTAATACTGCCCGCGCCAAAGTTTCTTTGATCGGCTGCTCTGTTGACGGGCCACCAGAATGAGCTGCTATTGTTTCCACTAGGTTTCCAAGTGCGGCCACGTCCGGCGACGGGTAGAACAACAGCGTGGCGTCTGCCATCAATTCCTCGGGAATCGTCGTTGGTGGACCAAGGAATACCATGCTTTTACGAATCCGCTTGGCGGTCGCAACGGCATCACGAATCAGGCGTAAACACACAGGAGTGAAATGACGATGGATATCGAGGAATATGTAAATAGCATCGATCGATTCCTGAATAACCTGCTCAAGGGCCAGTAGCGGATCAGATCGATTGGTTTGAGGAGTCACCCGGCGTCCTGCTTCGTCTCGTAACCCGGTGGTTTCACTCCAGATAAATAACGCGATTTCTTTTTTAATTGCCAGCCTTGCGCGCACTTGTCGTAGCGATGCCAAGGCGCGCTCTTCCTCGTAAGTTTGCAACCAAAGCAGCGGAAAACGCGCTCGTAGATGTAGCTCAATTAATTCTTCGACAGGGTTCATAAAACAAATTAAATTAATGTGTTGGCGAGGTTGATGTCTGAGCAGCGGGAGTCGATTCCTGCCCTGATTGAGAAAAACGTGTTCCGAGTTCTCCCATGACCATGCCCAAAGCAGTAATGCGTTCTTCCTGACGCGCTCCAAGAGCGCGAATTGATTCGCGTTCAAGCGCTACAGCCTGCTCTAGCGCGGCAAGACGTTCCACAATCTCGCGGAATGGTTCTTTTTGCGTGGTGGTCGCAGTCTGAATTGCAGTGCCCATGATGGTGATGGCCTTTTCAAGCCCTTCCAAATGCTTTTCAAGGGCAGTTATCCGTCGCTCGTCTACTTCATGAAAATTATCTAATACTGCTTCCATGCGAATACTTGCCGATGAATAGGATTGAATTGCTTGAACGAGCACAATTCCTCCCAATAAGAGGATGACTAAATATTGAATCGCTAGATGCAAATTAGCGCGCAAGAGGATCAAACGAGATGGGCGATCTTTTATCTCCATGGCTAATTCCATTGCTTGTTGAATCTCTTGATTGTCTGGTTGTATAGATTGAACCGCGCGCCAATGATCAATTGCGGCGTCGAATTGTCCCTGTTGAACTAAAATTCTACCCCGTAACAGCCCTGCACGAACTGGATCCTCAACCGGAGAGGGTAGAGTATCCAACAGGGAAAGCGCAGCACGGTAATGACCCGAGGCTGCAAGACGCTCGGCCTCGATAAAAATCGATTGAGTATTAATAGGAGTCATTGCTTGCCAGCGTTTTGTGGAAAGTTTCTGGACAAACTTCAGGAAAGAACAATAGACGGCGATTTTCCTGTCTTTTTGGATGCCAGCCGATCTTTGCATGGGCCAGAAAACATACAGTCTTCAATCCATTGGTGCATATCCGGAATTATTTTATCAATACGCTTGATATATTGACTAATTTGTACGACATCTTCCTTGGCAAGCATTTCCACGCCGCCTTTAGCTTCCATGCTGTCTAAAAATTCATTTGCATCGTGAACCAGAGTTACTTGCGCTACCGGCCCTTCATGGCCACCAGCGGCGAGTATTCGTAGCATTAGCTGCTCGTATGGACACACCCGGATCTCATTATCTAATTCTTGTAATTCTTTTTCTAATTGCTCATGATTGGATCCAATGGTTAAATATTCTCGATGAATGATCGCCAAACGATTTTTATGACGCCTGGCATTCATCATTACTTCGGGATCCTTGCTTTTTTCAAGCAAATCGATAATTCGTCCTAAATTTTCCATGAGAATTTCAGTGCGTTTAGTTTTCTGCACGCGTTGCAGATAGAGGATTGTCCCCTTCATTTCAGCCAGATGCTGTTGGGCGCGCCATTGATTGCCAATACGCTCTCCACCCTCGATTTGTTGCGCACGGTGTAGATCTCTGGCGATACTTTGTTCTGCTTCTTGTTCATTCAGTTTTGATAATACCCGTTCCACTTCAAGATTACGCTTGCGAGTCTGAATATCCCGGATCACTTTAAGTTCGTTAGTGATTTCCTTCAACTGATAGGTTAATTCGTCAATAGAAGAGGGCAAGGCATCGGTTTTGGTGAATTCAGCATCGAAATCCTCACCCAGTAACTGGACATAGGCCGAAATGGTAATCTTTTGCGAACCATCGGATTCCAGTTGCACGTCTACTTCTGTACCTGCGGGAAGATCGCGAGTAACACGGCGATCATCGCCCTTGATGATGAGCGTTCCCACGGGCACTGCGCAATTCAAAGTATTTTCTTCCTCTCCAACGATATTAAGTACCGAAGCAACCGCTGGAATCCACAAAACGTCATCATTGTCTCCCTTGCGAAGCTGCTTGGTGGTCTTGAATCTTCTACGACCATGGGCGGGAAGCGCTGCGCCGCGTTGAATAAGAATTGTCGCACTTCCATCAGCGGTTCCAATGCGCAATGAGGTCGGTTGTTGATTTTTTGGCGGGGTAACATAGGGATACCAAATACGTGGCCCTTCCTCGTGCGCAAGAATTTTTCCTTCGTTATCGTAAACATTGGTGGTGAATGTCGAAAGAAAGGGCTTTCCTTTATCAACCAGCAGCAGATCGGCCTCGAATAATCCGCGTTCATCCAAGGAAAGACGTCCACTGGACCAAAGTTTGTCATCGCGTTCGATTTCCACAGAAAGTTCCGCCATGGATATATCTTCCCCTTCCACCGCGCCCATCAGATGATAAGTGGAAATGCTGGAATGGGCATCAGCTTGAAGTTTAAGCGTGATCTGTCCCATTTTTTTGTTAGCGTGATTGTTTTCGTTATCGGGATGGGGAATTGTTGCCGCGTAGATAGCCGCTCCCTGAGCTACAGCAGTCATGGGATCAATTCGATCCAGTAATGGAATCCCAAGACGCTCACTTAAAACTTTTCTTATATAGGGTGTTTTTGTGGGGCCACCGACCAAAATGACCGAATCAATTTGTTCGTTGCGTAATTTTTGACGTTCCAGTAGTGTTTCACAGACCTGTGCCGCGCGCGCCACATCAGGCGTAATTAATTGCTCATAGGTTTCACGGGTAATCTCCATATCAACAGGAACAGTCTCTCCATTATCATCACAAGCAAGATCTATTTCCAATTTTGCCCTGCGTTGCGTAGAGAGCTTTATTTTTAAATCCTCAATTCGCAATCTCAGTCGTCCGCGATCCTGAGAGAATCTATCGCTACGCTGAAATTGTTCCATTGGATATTCTTTTGAGAGCTGCTCCATGATGTATTCATATAGAGTATGGTCAAAATTTCGACCTCCAAGATAATTATCTCCAGCGTGGCCATCTTCCAATACCCGCATTTCCCCTTTGCGTACCACAACCAACGAAACATCGAGAGTCCCTCCACCTAAATCAAAGACCATCCATTGCGCGCGTTCATCAGAGGCATTGAATCCATAGGCAAGGGCTGCCGCCACAGGTTCTTGAAGAAGTTCAAAATGATGTAATCCAGCTAATTCAGCTGCGCGGCGAGTTCCTTCTACTGCTGCCTGATCGAACATGGCAGGTCGGGTAATGATCGCTGATTTTGGACGTTCGCCCGTCTCACGCTGACAAAGATCCAGCAATTCGCCAATAACCAATCCTCCCAGTTCAGGTCCAGTGAGGGTTTTTCCCGATGCAGAAAATTTATATTCAATATTGCGACCGATATCGGGTTTATATTCACCGATACCACTACCTTCGGTTTCGGGTAAAGTCAACAATGACTCACGCGCGGTTTTTCCCACGTATTTCGTACCGCGCTTGGTAAAATAAACAAATGAAGGCATTACCCGCTCGGTCGGAGTTGGACCTATTACCCATACTCCACTCGCTTCCATGACCGCGATGGCTGAATTGCTGGTGCCGTGATCGATGCCGATATTTACAAAACGATTGCTTGACATAATTGACGATAAATAGATTAAGGTGGCCTGGCAACAATACCCCGAGCGGTTTGAATCAATTTACCGTGAAGGAATATTACGGGATTTTCGCAAACCACGATTTTCGGTTTGGTCAAGGATGGATCTATTTCTGCCACCGCGATATTTTCAAAATCGAGCCTTCCTTCATGATACTCTTGTCCGGTCAGATCATGGTATTCAATCCCTTGTTGCTCGAAAGCTTGTTGTAGATATTCCGTCGCTGTTCGCAAACGACGGACCGGGCGTGGTGGACTTGGCATTCGTTCCAGTTGCGCCAGGTGCGAGGTCAGACGAAAATGTTCATTGCAGATATTTTTTGCGAATTCCTCGGTAATACCGCTTCCATTATGTTTTGTCAAATGCCGCCGATATTCTTCTTCAGCCTTGACAAACGGAGTAAGGGCGGCAATTACCGCCCTGCTTGCGGACATTCGCCACGCGACGGCGACAGATGGCGTGATCCGAAACGGAGCAAAAAAACTACGCTGATATGTGTTTGCCAGAAAACGTCGCGTGCGGGAAATCAGGCATTGTAGTGACATGCGGTTTGCCGAAAAAGCAAAAATTTTATTCCTAGTGCAGGAGATTAACTAGACGTTTACGATAACGCACTACTAGCTGGTTATCCGCACCGAGAAATGCAAAAATGGTGAGAAGCGCCTTACGTGCGCCATCATCACGAAATTTACGATCACGTCGCACAATTTCTAATAAGTTTTCTATCGCTTCCAAATAATTTTTTGCTATTAATTGTGTCGTTGCCAAACAATAACGCGCGTCATGATCCAAGGGGTTTGCTGCGAGAAATGCTTCCAGGGTTTGATGATTCGTATCCCGGGCGGTCTTTACGAGTTCGAGATACGAGATAAGCATTTCTGCTTCACCAAGCTCATATTGAAATGCACTCAGAATGGATTCTGCTTCTCGCAATTCGTTTCGCGTAAGGAATAAGCGCGCCAAATCAAGTTGTATGGCCTTATTAGCGGGTTCTAACTCAATGGCGCGACGTAAATTGACTAAAGCGTCATCAAAGTTGCCCTGTTCGCACGCTGCGGCCGCCTGTTGTCGTAATTGCCCGGCTTTTTGATCAACGTGGCGATCAAGATAACTACGCACTACTTTTTCGGGTTGAGCACCCATGAATTCTTCCACTACTTTACCGTGGCGGAAAATTTTCACGGTGGGTAGATTCCTTACTCCATAACGCTGGGCAAGCTCTCGTTCCTGATCAGTGTTGACCTTGGCAAGAGCAAATTTACCCTGGTATTCCTGAGCAAGCCTGGCTAGCATTGGCATTAATACCTGGCACGGACCGCACCAGGCCGCCCAAAAATCGACCACTACCGGAACGTCCCGTGAACGATCAATAACTAAGGTCGGAAACGTGGTTGACGTGACATTAAAAACAAGATTGTCTTCGGACATATTTTTAAGAGTGTCTGCCATGAGTTCGAGATGAATGCTTGTTGTGAGCGGCCTTAATCACGGAATGCCGCTGGTGTTGCAAGGACTGAGCATCGTGATGCTTTCCTCGCGCCAAAATTGTTGCTTTTATCCGGCCATGTTTATTCACTTGATCGGTATGTCCATGGCTTTTCGTCAAGACTACTGCTTCAGTGCCTTGGCTCAAGGTTAAACGTTGACCGGGATGCAGAGAAACACGCGATTTAAGATGGTTCCAAGCAATAATATCCTTTACGCGAACCCCCGCAGCGCGCGCCAGACTTCCGAGAGTATCACCACGACGCACCACATGGATCATCTGTACTGGAGCTCGATTTGTGATGGCATTTTCCGTGGATGGTTCAGGGGCAGCGGATACTGGCTTGATGTCGGCCTCCACAGGTGGTGCGTCACTCGCCCTCTGGAAAGGCGAAAGTTCCTGGGGATCCATCGCCGCCAGACGTGCCTCAAACAGTCGTGCCTGCGGCTCCGGCAACAAAAAATTTCCTCCCTCGGAATCCGTTTTTCCCTGGCGATAGGCGGGATTAAGACGTTTCATTTCATGCAAAGAAATATCTGCAATTTCCGCGACTTTTGCCAAGTCTACCTGATAATCAATCTTGACCGAGACGACCGGTCGATCACGCAGGGTTTTGAGTTGGACACCATAATTTTGAGGTTCAGCGATGACGGCTGCCAAGCCCAGGATGCGGGGTACGAAGGCGCGTGTTTCGGCGGGAAGCTCCAATGACCAAAAATCAGTAGGCTTGCCGTGGGCAAGATTTCTCCGAATGGCACGCGAAACACTGAATTCTCCACAATTATAGGCAGCCATGGTAAGCAACCAGTCACCCTCGAAATCGTCGTTGAGCTTTTGAAGATAATCCAGGGCTGCATGGGTCGATGCAAACACATCACGACGACCATCATAATGCTGGTTCAACTCTAGCCCCCAATGGCGCGCCGTCCCCGGGATGAGCTGCCACAGTCCGGCAGCACGCCGGGGAGAAGTAGCCCGAGGCTGATAGGCGCTCTCCACCGCTGGTAGCAACGCCACTTCCACGGGCATATTTCGCCGCTGCACCTCTCCCAACACGAAATTGAAATAAGGCTCGGCCTGCTCCGAGATATAGTCTAAAAAGCGTTGGTTACGGGCATAAAAATTGGCTTCTTTCTGAATGCGAGGATGATCAGGTTCAGTCAGAGTTACCAAATCGCCTACCGTATCCCATAAACTGACAACATTTTCTTCTAAATCATTATGTTCTTTCTTTATTGGTGTTTTGGTGAACCAATGACTGAATCCAAAATTCTTTACCCTACTGGAAGGCGTCAGTTCAGATTCTGATTTTTTCCACCATGCAGTTAACCAATCAATTTTTCCACTCGTATTGCCTTCTTCCTCCTGGGTAAGGGAATTTGACTCATCTTGTCCCTTTAATACCAGGGAATCTGGGTTATCCTGAGAATCTGCATCACTTTTTTGATAGGCGGGATCACTCGCGCAACCTGAAAGACTAATGGCGAATAACGAGGATAACGTAAGAATTATTTTTTTCATGGATTTTTTCCCAAATCTTTTATAGGTATTTTATTGTGAAATAATACTCCAAAATATTGTGCACTATTACCCAAAAAAGACAACCTCTATACTGGGAAATTCTCCGTGGAACTAGCAGCTATCGTAAATCACCCTACGGCTAAAGCCGGCGGCTTTATGGATAAAGCTGGTTTATCAGCCTGAATCTGGGAAATCGGGCGACGTTCAACAAAATAAAAGACTCACCCTGGGGCTATCGGCAGACAGGCAGTTCGTAGCTCTGCAAGCGGTGGATGCAGACAATCCAGGAATGAAACGCAACGCTTGGTCGCAAGGTTCAAAATATCAAACCGAAGCTGAGTTGCAACTTTGGCGAGAGGAGTGAAGCCGAAAGGCTTCCGTCACTAGGCGCATAAACGCAATTTTTAGGAAAACAATGGCCGTTTTTGTATTAGATAAACGCAAGAAATCGCTCATGCCGTGCAGCGAAAAACGGGCGAGGAAGCTGCTGAAATCGGGCCGTGCCTGCGTACATCGGATTACTCCATTCACAATCCGGCTGGTTGATCGCAAAGTTAGCGATTGTGTATTGCAACCGCTCACCCTTGACCCTACAGGATCGAGGGATGTCCACGCCGAGGATCTATAAAAATGACCGTCAATGTCGATACCGTGCATGCTCAATTACGGCAATGGTACCGCCAGGTTCCAGGTCGATGGGTGTCACGGGCGGAACGAGATCAATTAGATGCTTTTTTACCATCGCTAAAAGGGAAGCGTATCGCCCAGATCGGTTGTCTGAGCGCGTCCAGCCTGTTAGCAAGCAGTCAAATACCACATCGAATTATATTAGATCCAGCAGTACATGCCCTGGACGTAGGACCTGACATTCATGCACATGCAGATGCATTGCCATTCGATGCTGAGACGATTAATGTTCTGGTGTTGCCGCATACCCTGGAATTCGCATCTGACCCGCATGGCGTGCTCCGCGAAGTAAACCGTGTATTGTCTCCAGAAGGTTATGTAGTCATCATCGGTTTTAATCCTTGGGGATTATGGGGACTATGGCGATTATTTCGGAAGCACGGTGGCGAAGTGCCTTGGTGCGGCTATTTTTTTGGAGTTTCACAGATCCATGCCTGGCTTAGGTCGCTCGACTTCCAGATTGCACGCAGCCATTATTTCTTTTTTCTCCCACCCTCGCGGCACGAGACCTTGATGCGTATCCTATCCTTCCTGCATGTACCTGGCAGTCAATGGTTTCCAATCAGTGGTCTCTACCTTGTGGTAGCTCAGAAGCGGATTGCCGGTCTGACTCCCATTCGTTTACGCTGGGAAGAGATTCGCTCCCCACTACCCGACTTATGCTGGGTCGAGCCTAGCGCTCCCGAAGCCAATCATGGCCCATGAAGTGGAAATCTATAGCGATGGTGCCTGTCGTGGAAATCCAGGTCCCGGAGGCTGGGCAGCTATCCTGCGTTACCAAGGAAAAGAAAAGTGCCTGTCTGGCGGGGAACGCCACACGACAAACAATCGTATGGAGCTGATGGGTGCCATCCAAGGTCTGGAGGCTCTCCGCCGTCCCTCGTTGGTATCTCTGTATACGGATTCTCAATATGTGCAAAAAGGTATTACTCAGTGGCTGGCCAACTGGAAACGTAATGGTTGGCGTACCACGACGCGCACTCCTGTCAAGAATGCCGATCTATGGCAACGCCTAGACGCTGCGTCGTTCTCACACCAAATCAATTGGCGGTGGGTTCGCGGTCATGACGGCAATAACGGCAACGAATTGGCCGACCATATCGCCAATGCTGCGATTGATGAATTTTTAATAAAAAATTAAAGATTGTGCATTTCAACAACGAAAATCATTTCTCTGGTGATCGCGCGTGAAAAAACCGTCCACAAAAACAAAATTTGCGCAAGAAAAAGTGATGGAGCTCGAGTTTGTAGAAAAATCCATGTCAACCGAACAGGACGCGGTGGAGCTGGAAGCCGTCGAGGAATTACGCACCGTGCGTGATCTTATCCGTTGGGGAGCGAGTCGCTTTGCGGCGGCAGGACTCGTCTTTGGTCATGGCATGGATAATCCTTGGGACGAAGCAACAAATTTGACGCTGCACACTCTTCACCTGCCTCCCCAGGTACCGGATCGGATCGGCAACGCCCGACTGACGACTTCTGAACGTCGCAAGGTAATCGAATTATTTCGGCGGCGGATTACCGAGCGTCGGCCCGCAGCCTATTTAACTCAAGAAGTCTGGTTCGCGGGTCTACCTTTCTATATCGATGAGCGCGTGCTGATTCCACGTTCGCCGATTGCTGAATTAATTGAAAGGGGATTTGATCCCTGGCTTTCGGAACAACGAATTGGACGTATTCTTGATATCGGGACCGGATCGGGTTGCATTGCCATCGCCTGCGCCATGGCCTTTCCTGGAGTAACGGTGGATGCCGTAGATATCTCCAGCGACGCCCTGGAAGTAGCGCGAATCAATATTGAACGTCATGAAGTGGGTGATCAAGTGAATCTCATCCACTCGGACCTCTATCAGGGATTGGGAGAACGCTATTATGACCTCATAGTGAGTAATCCACCCTATGTTCCCCTGGCGCGAATGAAGACCTTGCCACCTGAGTACCAACATGAGCCAGCCTTGGGCCTAGCAGCAGGAAAAGAGGGATTGGATACCGTTTCGCGGCTTTTGCAAGGCGCTGACCGTCACCTCACAATGGAAGGGATACTAGTGGTTGAGGTGGGAGACACTTCCACGGCCCTGGAAGAACGTTTGCCGGAGGTTCCTTTCTTATGGTTGGATTTCGAGCGCGGTGGTGGTGGCGTATTTTTGCTCACTGCTGAACAAGTACATAATTATCGCAGCTATTTTAATACCATGTTTCAATCCGCATCCGACCTCATCTGCTGAATGACAAAGCCATCGACAGATTGAGGTCGGTGGATTGCCTCCCCGTAAACGAGGAGGTTACCAAAAAGGATAAGGATAACGATGCTTACGCATCGTTGTCTAATTTAATTAATACCCCTGAATGGGGAGGTCTCAAACCAGCAAGAAAATTTGATGAGATAGGATTGAATATCATGCGTCGCGCTAAGAGCTTAAACGAATATATTGAATTAGTGGATCAAGCCATTTTCGAGGTAGGAGAACTTCGGGCCGCCGATGAATGGGAACAAGAAGAAGGCGGAGGCATTCTCGATTTTCCTGTTCCCTTAATCAACCAGTTGCGCCAGCTCAAGGAAGAATTAACTGCTGAATGTCATATATTTGGAGAAAGAGATTTGTCCTTGATGAAAATTGTCCGCGCCAACGCGCGTCAAATACCATTCAACGGTTTATTCGATATCATCAATCAAACTCATCGTTTGGGACTAGAAAATTGAGCATTGCGTATAAAAATCGAATCCCTGGTTGGAGGGCCAATAACGAATGCACGCTGAACAACTGAAAAATTTCGCTGTCGAGGCTCTTGATGACCTCAAGGGTAAGGAAATCGAGGTATTGGATGTGCGTGGCAATAGTACCGTAACCGATTTCATGGTCATGGCGAGTGGATCATCGGATCGCCAGGTAAAGGGCCTAGCCAATCATTTAATTCATAAAGCCAAGGAGCAAGGCATTAGACCATTGGGAATAGAGGGAGAAAGAATTGGAGAATGGATTTTGGTCGATTTAGGAGATGTAGTGGTGCATGTCATGCAACCACATATTCGCGCTTTCTATAATCTTGAAACACTGTGGGGAAATAACAACCGTTCACGCGGGGAGTACAGCGACAAACCCCGTCCTTTAGGGCAGGGTAATTAACAAATTACAAGCTTGGTTATTATTTAATTCAGGGCTGACAACTGGGGAAGAATTTTTTAACAGACGGTTGCAAAACCGTCTCCTTTCCTCCCTATGGCTAAAGCTAGGGTGGCTCTCTCGGAGACTTTTGTGAATGAGATTAATTGGCGCGGCATGGCTACCTTGTTCGCCAAGGAAACCCGCCGTTTTCTCAAGGTGCTTGTCCAGACTGTGCTGACGCCGGTCATGATGGCTTTGCTTTATCTGCTGGTATTTCGTCAAGTCCTGGAGGAACATTTTCAACCCTATCCTGGAATTTCTTATGGGGCTTTCCTGGTACCGGGATTGGTGATGATGGTTTTGCTCCAAAATGCATTTTCCAACAGTTCCTCAAGTATCATTCAATCCAAGATGACGGGTAATCTCATTTTCGTATTATTGGCACCGCTCTCACCTGGCGAGCTTTATCTTGCCTTTGTGGCTGCGGCGGTGGTGCGAGGACTATTGGTGGGATTAGGAGTATGGCTCGCTGCCTTTTCATTGGTAACCGTGCCCATGGCGCAGCCATTTTGGGCGTTGTTGTTCGCGGTGCTTGGTGGAAGCATCCTGGGAGCCTTGGGGTTGCTTGCCGGAATCTGGGCGGATAATTTTGATCGCCTGGCGGCTTTTCAGAATTTTGTGATTTTGCCGCTCTCATTTCTTAGTGGTGTTTTTTATTCCCTGCGTGATTTGCCGCCTTTCTGGAAACACGTCTCAGCTTTTAATCCTTTCCTTTATCTCATTGATGGATTTCGTCACGGCTGCATTGGTGTTTCCGACACGAATCCATGGTTTTCCGCTACTATCTCTATTCTGGCAATGGCAATGGTGAGTATTGTATGTATTTACGTGCTCCATAGTGGTTATAAACTTCGCAATTAGATATTATTTGGACTCCCACCCAGCATTTTAGCCTTCTCTTTTTCGTATAATCCGCACAATAGCGCAAGTGATAACCATACAACAATCTTCACTTTCCTTGAAATTGCTCAGAAGTGGTTCAAAAGAATTAGCTCTTGACCTATCCGAGGTAACTCTTGAATCTTTGTTGCATTATCTGAATTTACTCCTTCATTGGAATCGAGTTTATAACCTGACAGCGATAAACGACCCGATGGAGATAGTAATCAAGCATTTGCTGGACAGTCTTGCCGTAATTTCCCACCTTCCTCCTGGTCAAATGTTGGATGTGGGAAGTGGTGCCGGATTACCAGCTATTCCTCTTGCTTTGGCTATACCGGGATTACAGGTAACCGCTCTGGATAGCAACCAAAAAAAAGTTCGATTTATTACTCAGGTGGCCCTGGAATTAGGTATCAAAAATTTGACAGTAGTCCATCAGCGCGTGGAAAACTACTCACCAAAAATTCTCTATGACGTAATAATCGCGCGTGCTTTCGCCAAGGTGTCTGAATTTGTCGCTGCCACTTTTCATCTCCTGGTTCCAGGTGGGCAATGGTTGGCAATGAAGGGAACTCGTCCCGATGCAGAATTAATGACACTGCCGGTAGGATGCAGGCTCAAGGAGGTGATTCCGTTACGGGTGCCAAATCTTGAGGCCGAGCGCCATTTAGTGGCGTTGGTGGCAATTCCTTGATTACGCTAAATTTAGGAGCAGTGACGCATGGCTGATATTCAGGAAACATTTTTGCTTCAACTTACCGAAGATTTGGTCAACAATCGGATAATGTTGCCGACCTTGCCTGAAGTCGCGCTGCGCGTAAAAAAAATAGTGGAAGATGATCGCAGCACTCCCGGAAAAATTGCACGAACAATAGGAAGCGATGCGGCGCTTTGTACACGATTATTGCGGGTTGCCAACAGTACTCTTTATCGTGGCCGATCTCCCATTAAGAATGTGCAAGAAGCAATCTCTCGTTTGGGGATGTCGCAAGTACACAATATTGTCAATGCCCTGGTTATGGAGCAGCTCTATCAGATGGCATCGATCAAGGCACTGCGTCCGCATCTAGCCCGTCTGTGGGCGCATAGTACGCGGGTTGCAGCCGTTGCCATGGTGCTTGCGCGCCGTTACACTAAAATTTCGGCGGAGCAGGCGATGCTTTGTGGGCTTATCCATGACGTGGGAATCCTTCCTATTCTTAGTCGGGCTGAGGAGTATCCTGCTTTATTCAATAACCCCAACATGCTGAACGCACTTGTCACCGATTTACATGGTGACGTCGGCCATACCATTCTTGAATCCTGGCGCTTTCCTGCGGAATTTTCCGCCACCGCCGCCGAGCACGATGATTTGACCAGAGAGAGCGGTCCAGAAAAAAATCTTGGAGATGTCATCCAGGTTGCCAATTTATTAAGTTACGTTGGTACGGATCATCGCCACACGGCGGTTGACTGGAATACGGTACCCGCTTTCACCAAGCTCGGAATTATTCCAGCGATGGGGATCACGGTACTTAAAGAAGCTGAAACCGAAATCCGTGAAACCCAGATAATGCTTGGATGCCAATAAAAACTCAATGCCAATTTTTTAGCGCCGCCATCGAGGCTTTATCATGTTCCTCCACTCCATTAAATATCGATCATTCCTGTCGCTCACTGCCATGGCTGCAACGCTGGCTTGGCTTCCTGCTACCACGCGCGGGGAAATGGCCACTGAATTACCGCAGGTCAACGAGTTCATTGTCGAAATGGCTGCTCGTCATGATTTTACGGTTTCGGCCCTGCGGACAATTTTCGATCAAGTTGTGCTGCGCCCAGAGATTATTGAAGCTATCAGCCGTCCGGCAGAAGGTAAGCCCTGGTTTCAATACCGCGAACTATTCCTCACTCCGGCACGAATTGATGGTGGTATCGAATTTTGGCATAAGCATCGGAGTGCGCTATCAATTGCGCAAACTCGATATGGAGTCGAGGCCGCAGTGATCGTTGCCATTATCGGCGTAGAGACTCGTTATGGCGCTAAAACCGGCACCCATCGCGTCCTGGAGGCATTAACCACGTTAGCTTTTCAATATCCGAAACGCGCTCCTTTCTTTCGTGCTCAACTGGAAGAATACTTACTCCTAACGCGCAATGAAGGAATGGACCCATTACTGGCTAAGGGTTCCTACGCTGGCGCAATGGGGCTACCTCAATTCATGCCTACCAGTTTTAGAGATTTTGCCGTGGATTTGAATGGAGATGGTCATCGTGATATATGGAATAATCCAGATGATGCCATTGGTAGCGTAGCCAATTATTTACATAGCAATAACTGGCAGCCGAGTGGATCAATCGCAGTGCCGGTAGACCTGGCAAAGGATGCTGATCCAGATTCATTGGTGGGGGCCGATCTTAAGCCAAATCTACGCCTGGATCGTTTCCGTTCTTTGGGACTGTTGCCGAGTGAGCCTGTCTCCGGTAATCCTGCTGCGGCCTTGTTGCGCTTAGAGGGAAAAGATGAACCGGAATATTGGCTATGCTTTCAAAATTTTTATGCGATTACTCGCTATAACCGTAGTCCACTTTACGCCATGGCGGTCCATCAACTCGCTCAAGAAATCGCAGCGGGCATGAACGATCACGATTAATGCGTCGCAACTATTGGTATTGACCTAATTCTTTTATAAATACTTTAGAATTGCGCTGCCAGTTGTATAGTGCCTGACGCGCCACGGGTAGACTTTCAAGCGGAGCCGCCGCGAAGCCACGTTCTTGAAACCAGTGAGCGGTATGCGTAGTGAGTACAAACAGGCGTCGGATTCCCTGAATCCGCGCTAGACGCTCAATGTAAGCGAGTAAGAGGTCGCCTCGCCGCTGACGGCGATAATCGGAATGCACCGCCAGACAAGCCAGTTCTCCAACGCTCTCTTCCTGAAAAGGGTGGAAGGCCGCGCAGCCGATAATAGTTCCATCGCGTTCTGCCACCACGAACTGATCCACCTCATTCTCTAGTCGTTCGCGGGAACGACGCACCAGCACTCCTTGAGCCTCTAGGGGGATGATAAGTTCCAGGATTCCGCCCACGTCATCAATCGTCGCCGGGCGCAGATCATCATAACCGCCAGGGTCGATGAGGGTACCGTTGCCGTCACGTGTGAAAAGTTCCATCAATAGCGCGCCATCGGTGTGGCGACTGATCAAATGAACCCGACCCACGCCACGACGCAAGGCGTGGACGGCTCCCCTTATCTGGCTTCTCAGGGGTTCTGCCGCTGTTTCGGGTGAGCTCAACCATTCTTCGGCTTTTTCCAGGGTAAGTTGGGGAATGAGCTTTCCGTCACGGTTTACTACACCAGGACCATCTACCAAAAATATCAGTTTATCGGCGGCAAGTTCCGCTGCTGTGGCCATCGCCACCTCTTCGGCGCTTAAATTGAACACTTCTCCAGTCGGAGAATAACCGATGGGAGGTAGCACCACGATATCCTGTCCATCCAGATGACGCCGCAAGGAATCGGTATCTATCCGGCGTACCTCGCCGGTGTGTTGGTAATCAATCCCGTTGCGTACTCCCAACGGACGGGCGGTGACAAAATTACCGGAAGTGACGCGGATTCGTGCCCCTGCCATCGGAGAGTTGGCAAGCCCCAACGAAAATAATGCCTCGATCCGGGCGCGCACGCTGCCTGTGGCCTCCAGCACGCACATCAGGGCAGCGTCATCTGTGACGCGCAAGCCGTGCTCATAGCGCATTTCCAATCTGCGGGCACATAAGCGCGCCTCAATCTGGGGCCGGGCACCGTGGACCAGCACCAGGCGTACCCCCAGACCGCCGAGCAGCGCCAGATCGTGGACAAGATCTGGAAATCCATCGTCCTGGACAGTCTCGCCACTCAGCGTCACTACGAAGGTGCGACCACGGTGAGCATTAATATAGGGCAGCGCGTTGCGAAGAGACGTAACTATGGTATCGACGCGCGAGCAGGCTGGATGCCGGACTTCTTGGTTTATATAACCGCTATCTGTTGCCATTGGTTTCATTTATCATGGATTACGAATTTGGAGACAGCAATGGATCACAAAATTATAAATAGCCTCACACCGAGACAATCCTTTGAATTCTTGCAACAAAATCCACTGTCGATATTAATCGACTGCCGTTCCTCAATGGAATTTCTGTTCGTCGGACACCCTGTCGGGGCGGTTCATGTTGCATGGATCGATGAACCGACCTGGGATATCAATCCTAATTTTGTTGCCGAGGTCCGTAAGGTAATCCAGGGAAGGACCTCCTCAAACCATCAAGTCGAGGATAATCCACTGTTGCTTATTTGCCGCAGTGGAAAACGTTCCCTCGATGCGGGTAAGGCATTACTTCAAGCGGGTTTTCACGCACTGTATAACATAACCGAAGGTTTTGAGGGTGATCTCGATGACAAACACCAGCGCGGAAATGCAAATGGGTGGCGCTTCCACGGCTTACCCTGGGAACAGTGTTAAATTTATCCCTCTCGAAATCAAGAGATTTTAACCCTTCGAGATCGAAGGGTATCCACGCTACAAAATCTGTCAACGATCCCCCGTTCGAAAGGCTACAAACCACGAATAAGCGAGCGAGGGGAGCCACTCCACAAGGTGTGTATTTGGGTAAAGGCTTCCCGCTGGGAAAGACCAGCAACTTTACAGATTTTGCTATCTTAAGGGGGCGGAGAAACCCGTCCTCTCTTTCCTCCTCGCCCTAAAAGGCGGGATTTTTCGGGGACACTGATGAATATAAAAAATTCAAGTGATGAACTTTCACAGGAAGAAATCATCCTGAGAGCAGTAAAAACTGTTCTGACTAAAGTGATTAGGGACACCGCAGTAGCACCCGGAACGCTTCATCCTTTGACCGCTCCAACGCGCGACGAGATCCGCCATTGTTTCGTGCTCATCACGCAACGCGAGCAGGAGCTTGCCTTGAGCGCCGGACGTCCTGCAACGGATCGTCCGCATTTCAAGGATGAGTCGCCTGTGCCCAAAGATACCGTCATTCCCATTTCTAGTATCAAACGCCCGCGCCGAGAATTTGATGAATGAATCACATAATAAATGAGGTATTTGCCAATGCTGATACCTTATATTCCATAGTAGCGGTGGAAGCGGCCCTCAATCGTCTTGCCGCCGATATTACTATGCGCTTGGCTGATCGCAACCCTTTGATATTATGTGTGCTTACCGGTGGCATTATACCTGTTGGACAATTGCTTCCCCGGCTGACTTTTCCACTTCAACTTGATTATATTCATGCCACTCGTTATGCAAACCAGACCAGCGGCGGGGAACTTACCTGGGTGGCGCGTCCTACTACGTCGTTAGCCGGACGTGTAGTTTTGGTAGTAGATGACATATTGGATGAGGGTATTACCTTGGCGGCTATTCTCAATGACTGTCAAAGCGCGGGTGCCAGCGAAGTTTTGAGCGCTGTATTGGTGCGCAAGGATCGTCCTCGCCAAATAAATTTAGTTCCGGATTTCGTAGGTCTGGAAATCCCAGATTATTATGTTTTCGGCTACGGCATGGACTATCACGGCTATTGGCGTAATGCCGCCGGTATTTACGCAGTCAAGGGGTTATAATCTTGAAATCAGCATCAGGCAAAGTTTTAGCAATTATAGCGGGAAGTGGTTTGACCTCTCTGCCGGATTTAAAAATCACCCAGGTGGATGAAAACATTTCTACTCCTTATGGAGAACCTTCCGGGCCACTCACACATGGTATTCTGTATCAACGGGAGATTCTTTTTCTTGTTCGCCATGGAGTTGGACATACGATTCCACCGCACCGTGTCAACTATCGAGCGAACCTGTGGGCCTTGAAAGTAGCGGGGGCCAATCGGATCCTGGCAGTCAACGCGGTAGGCGGAATCCATGCCGATCTCGGTCCTGGGCGCATTGTCATTCCCGAGCAGATTATCGATTACACTTTTGATCGGGAGCATACCTATTGCGACGGTAATCCAGGGATGATGCCAACCCCCGATGAGCAGAACAACGAGGAAATTCATGTTACTCATGTTGATTTTACCTATCCCTATTGTATGACTCTACGAGCGCGGCTCCTTGCTGCTTCGGCAGCAGCGGGGATCGACATCTATTTTGGAGGTACCTATGGCGCCACCCAGGGGCCGCGTCTGGAAAGCAAAGCAGAAATTGACCGCATGGAGCGCGATGGCTGTCACATGGTGGGCATGACTGGGATGCCCGAAGCGGGTCTTGCCAAAGAATTAGGCTTGTGCTACGCATGTTGCGCAGTCGTATCCAATTGGGCCGCCGGACGCGCAGACACCGACATTTCAACCGTGCAGATGGAGCGCGTGTTGCGTACTGCGATGGATAAGGTGCGGGTTCTTATCGAGCCGCTCATGCTGGGGCTGTAAAGTGACAATTCGTACCTTATTACGGATGGGTCATCCGCTCCTGGTCAATATCGCCGAGCCGGTCACCACTTTCGATACTCCTCAACTCCACGACCTGGTACAAGATCTCCGCGACACCATGGAGGCTCATCAGGGCGTTGGGTTGGCTGCTCCCCAAATTGGAGTGGGGTTGCGGGTGGTAGTCTTTGGCCTGAGGAGTCATTCCAATTATCCTCATATCGAAGAGATTCCCTTTACCACTCTAGTTAATCCGATCTTGGATTTCATGGATGGCGAGATAGATCAAGCGTGGGAAGGCTGTCTATCCGTACCGGGAATGCGTGGTGTGGTGCCTCGTTATACCTGTTTGCGCTACCGTGCCTTTGATGTCCATGGCGTTCCGCTGAGTAAAGATGAAGTGACTGGCTTTCACGCGCGGGTGATTCAGCATGAATGCGATCACCTCGACGGCATTCTGTACCCTTATCGTATCCATGACTTACGTCACTTTGGATTTACCGACGAGTTGTTTCCGAGTCACGCCGGCGAAAGGACGTCAGGAACCCCACGGCTAAAGGCGGGGGCTTGAGAAGTCAAATTCACAAGTTCGAACTT
>CAUYTW010000123.1 GCA_963575715.1 Gammaproteobacteria bacterium
CCACAACGCGCACAGTGGAATGCGGCTTCAGGGGTATAGGTAGCAACTTGGGTTAGTTAGGTAGTAATTGAGTTATTCCATAATGGCGTATGGGTAGATAAAAACACGATGGCAATCGAACGATCCCTGGTGGTTTTTTTGCTAGACGAACAGCGTTATGCGTTGGCACTCAACCGTGTGCGGCGGGCGATCCGGGTAGTAGCCATTACGCCGTTACCCAAGGCATCGCCATTGCTACTCGGTCTCGTCGATCTGAGTGGCGTGGCTATTCCCGTGATAAATACCCGGATAGGCTTAAGCCATCCACCACGCGCCGTACGTCTTTCCGACCAGCTCCTGATTGCCAAGGCTGGACAGCAACAAGTCGCCTTACTGGTCGATGAAACACTCGGAGTGATTGAAACGGCGCACGAAGATCGGGTACCTACCGACACGATCCTGGCTAAACTAGATCTCGTTGTGGGTACGGCTAAACACCCAGATGGACTGATCCTCATCCTCAACCTCGACCGCCTCGTGGATTTCGATGCGGTAGATATTAAATGCTAAATGCTTACTATAAACGCGCCGACAGCGGTGATTCATCAGGCATTAATGGCCAAGGCTAGCGCCGTTATTGCCGAGCGGATGGGCCTATACTTTCCAGAGGATCGCTGGCCAGAACTGGCCGAAAATATCAAGAAGGCTAGTCAGGAATTAGGATTCAAGGATCTAGATACTTGTGTGGCTCATTTTGTCTCTCATGAACTGACCCTTCGGCAGATCGAGACTTTGGCCAACTATCTGACGGTCGGAGAGACCTATTTCTTCCGCGAGCCGGAGAGTTTTGAGCTACTCGAACGTGAGATCCTGCCAGCATTGGTTGCAAAGCGCCGAGGTCTTGGTCAGACCCTCCGGCTGTGGAGTGCTGGATGCTGCACCGGTGAGGAAGCCTACACGCTTGCCATTGCCTGTCTGCGCGTTATCCCAGACATTGAGCACTGGAACCTTTCAATCCTCGCCACCGATATTAACCCCAGATTTCTCGAAAAAGCGATGCAAGGTATTTATTCCGAGTGGTCATTTCGGGGCGCTCCTGATTGGTTTCGAGAGGGTTTCTTCGCACGCACGCCAGAGCGGAAATTTGCCATTGCGCCGCAGGTCAAGCGCTTCATTGATTTTGAATATCTCAATCTGGCCACCGAGGTCTATCCATCGCTCCACAATCATACCAATGCCGTAGATATCATCTTTTGCCGCAACGTCATTATGTATTTTACCCCCGAACGGCAGCGGGCAGTTGTGGCGGCGCTTCATCGTTGTCTGGCGGAGGGCGGTATCGTCCTAGTCAACCCAGCCGAAGCCAATGCCGATCTTTTCTCAATGTTTACTGTTGAAAATCATGGTGATGGGGTAATCCTCTTTCGCAAAATTTCTCAACCAACCCCGTTCGAGCAATCTGCGCCAATTGATTTTTTCCCAGTCACGCCTCCTACCTTGGTTATGCCGACTGTGCCCATGCCCAAACCGGCACGGCCAAGTAACCCACCACCGGCCACCAAGCCACCCTCGCAGCTCGCCCGAGATTATGCCAACCAAGGCCAATTAGATAAGGCGCTCCATTGGTGCCAGCGCGCCATCGCGGCCGAACCAACCAATCCCTCTGCCTATTTTTTATGCGCCACGATTCACCACGAATCGGGCCGTCTTCAAGAAGCCTTGGCCGTGTTTCGCCAGGTACTCTATCTTGATCAAGATTACATCCTTGCCCACCATGCCTTGGGTCATCTTTACAGACAACTCGCAAAACCCCGTGAATCCAGACGCCATTTGGCCATTGCTTTGGAACTTTTGAAGACCCGAAATCAGGATGAAGTTCTGCCTGAATCCGAAGGCATGACCTGTGGTCAACTTATTGAGCCGATTCGCGTCATGATGCAAACCTAATCTTCAGTCGGGCCTCTCAAGACCATTTAGTACATATCAATAAATGAGTTAAATTAAATTATGTCTTATAGTCAATTTACTTTATCAAATATCGAAGAAATTTTTCATATCCAACTAATCGAAAAAATCACACTATTTTCTAATATTATACCATTACAAATTCCAAATCGACTATCCGATTTGTTAGAGTATAATTTACCGTTGGCTTTAGCCAATAATACTGAAAAAGCCCGTTCGGAGATGATTATTTCCCCTATTTTAATTGAATTAAAGCGACAATTAAATAATAAAATAAGTTTGTTTTCTGGTTTAGAATTCAATGTTGATGAAGAAAAAGGATTAATGGGATATTGTGATTTTATTATCAGCAACTCAATCGAACAACTATTTATTAAATCACCAATTATTATGCTAGTTGAAGCAAAAAATGAAAATATTAAAAATGGTATTGCGCAATGTATCGCGGAAATGATAGCAGCACAATTGTTTAACAAAAAACAAAAGAATTTAACAGCCACTATTTACGGTATCGTTACTACTGGCACAAATTGGAAATTCTTAAAATTAATATCTAATCAAGTCGAAATTAGTTTGACCGAATATTATATTTCCGAATTAGATCAAATATTGGGAATATTAATTTCCATTGTAGTAGGAAATAAATCAGAATTGGAGTTTCCTTGCGCTGTGTCGGCGTGTTAACCGACGATTATTTATGACAAAAAATATTGATTGGGAATCAATTCATCGCCGTCTAGCTACGGTAACGGCCGAGATCTCTGGCCAGCTCGACCAGAATCCAGAGGCCATTCGCAAAATTCTCGAAACGCGGGCACGCAAAGCGGCCCAAGTACCCGCCAAACCGGATGAAAGCAAGTACTTGGAGATTCTTGGTTTTGTGCTGGCCGGCGAGACCTATGCCATCGAAACGCGCCATGTTCGTGAAGTGTGCCGACTCAAGGATCTCACCGCCCTCCCGGGTACACCGCCTTTTCTCGCCGGGGTGATGAATCTGCGCGGCCAGATTTTGGCAATTATCGACCTGCGTAAGGTCTTTGAGTTTCCCGATCGGGGCCTCACCGAACTCAATCGGGTTATCGTGCTTAAGGGAGGCGGCAACGAATTGGGGTTGCTCGCCGACAGCATTGAGGGGGTACGCCGATTGGCGATATCCGCGTTGCAGGATTGTCTCCCCACCTTAACCGGAGTGCGTGAAAAATTCCTCAAGGGGGTCACGGGGCAAATGCTGGTGGTGTTGGATGGTAGCCGCCTATTAGAAGACCCTGGCCTCAAAGTCAACGATCCGTAAGGATTAAACCGTGAAAAATATGATTTAATCTTTATTCTATTAAGATACTTTTCGCAGTTTAACCACAACCTCAATAACTCAACTGGAAAATAATGTATGAAATGGTTTAAAAACCTTACGATTCGTTCAAAGCTCCTCCTTGTTTTTGGAGTCCTCTGTGTGCTGCTAGTGGGTTTGTCCGCTCTGGCCTACCAAACCTTGGCGGCGATACAACAAAACGAACGGGACAATGTTGACCAGATCGCGTTGATGACACGTACCGGTGTGGAAATCCGGGCGCACCAGAATCGCATCCGGGGAGAAATGCTTTTGTTTCTGGTGACGGACAATCCGAACGAAAAATCCACGATCAGGCGAGAAATTGAGGATCGGTCTACGAAGGTCCATGAGGGTATTGGTCAGGTCAAGGACTATTGGACGGCCAGGCACGATGTCACGGGGCTTGTCCTGATCTCCGAGGTGGAAAAGGAACTTGCCGGCTATCGTGAAGGCCGGGAAGAACAGTTCAAACTGGTCGAGGCGGGCAAGGCCGACAAGGCGCGCCTTTTGGGAACGGGATCCCAAGCCGAGCGATTTGAAAGTGTTCGGGCGGTGATGTTAAAGATCGATAGGAGTTACGCAGTTGAACTTGTTACTCTATAAAAGGTAGGAGTTACGCAGTTG